>QNYN01000045.1 GCA_003973585.1 Fusobacteriota bacterium
TACTGAATCAAATTCTAATCCTTTTATATCCTGTACAGTTAATATTTTATTTTCAATTTCAGGTATTTTTTTTCTTAATTTATTTTTAGTTTCATCTGTTGGAACTAATACTATAGTTGTATTTTCTTCTAATTTTTTTAAAAAATCATAATCTATCTTATCAATAAATATATCTTTTTCTTCTAAAATAGAAATTTCTTTATAATCTTCCCCTAATTTTCCAATATATTCAGCTCTTAATTTTGTTAATTGATTTGCTAAATCTACTATCTTTTTCTGACTTCTATAATTTTTAGAAAGGGCTTTTTCTACATAATTATCCTTATAAAATAAAGACCTTACCCTAGAAAAACTAAAATAAGTTGGGTTTATTATTTGATGAATATCTCCTGCTAAAAATACATATTCTCTATTTTTAACTAATTTTGTTAACATATAAATTTCTATTTCTGTTAAATCTTGAACTTCATCACAAATTATATAATCAAATTTTGGTTCTTTTTTTAATATTACTTCCCTTGCCAAGTCATTTTCATCAAAATAATTATTATCTTCTAACCAATTTTGATATACTTTTGCAAATTCATATATTTCATCTCTTTTTTTTGAGTCATATATAGTATATTTTTTATTTAAAGATAAATAATCTTCTTTAGGAATCATTGCATTATTTAAATCTCTTTCCCAATTTCCTTTTCCTTTACTACTCATACTTCCTTTTATTATTCCGCGAATTTCTTGATATAACTCTAATTCTTCTATTCCTTTTGGAAGTCGTGGATTATATTCATAGATAAATTTATCAAATATTTTAACTCCTGTAGGTTTTTTATTTAATTCTTTTTCATATAATTCTTCTAAAGAATAAAATTCAACCATTTTTTCATCTTCAGAATTTCTAAATTTTCTATACATTTCATAGGCTTTTTCTTTCAACGAACGAGTAAAGGTAATATATCCTACTTTCTCCTCTTGATATTCTTCTAATTCCATAGCTTTTCTTATGGCTACAGTAGTTTTTCCACTTCCAGCACTTCCCTTTAAAAACAAAGGAAATTCTTCATCATTTAATATTTCATATTGTTGATCATTTAAATAAAAATAACTATATTCATCTTCATTTTCAATTAATTCTTTTAAATCACTATCAGAAGTTATCTCGTACATTATTTTTGAACTTATTCTCTTATAAATCTTTTCAACTTCTTCCTCTGTTATTTCAACATTTTCAAAAATTTCTCCAGTTTTTTCAATTTCAAAATCTTCTAATTCTAAATTTTTTCTATCTTTTCTATCACCTTTTTTTATAACTATATCGTGTTTATCATATGATAGTAATACTAATTCTTTTTTTCCATATCCTAATCTACTAATCTCTCTAAATTCAAATAAAATTCTATCTCCACTATTAACTCTAAATTCATAAAGATTTTTTCGAAGTTTTTTTACCCAAAATCCCTTTGGAGCCTCAAAAATTGTTTTTTTGTGTTCATTTATTTCACTATAAAAATATTCTATTCTATTTTTTACTTGCTCTATTTTTTCTTTAGGAATATTTTTAAAAAATTCCTTAGCTATTAAAAATCTCATTTATCCACCCCAACCTTATTTTTCTCTTTATAGTTTTTATTATACACTACTTAAGTAAAAAGACCAATTTAACATTATTAGTTTCATAAAAAAAATTTAAAAAAAAGACCTAGATAATTAAATCTAGATCTTTAAAAAATTTATTAAATAATATTCAGTTTTTTACCATTCTATAGTTTCTGCAACTGAAGAAATACAATTATCAGAATCCCATGCTGATATTGTCAGTATCGGATATCCTATAATTGGTGGAAAAAATGCAAAAGTTATCCAAATTTGATGATACCAAGGTAGGTCTCTCATTCCTGCAGCAAATGAAAATGTATAATTTTCATTTAATCTTTTTAGAATATTTTGTGTTGTCTTTATAAGGTCAGGACTTTCTCCATTAGGCCCTAAAAGTTCTTTCATTTTCCACGGATTATCATCATATAGATATAAAATATAAGATTGAATATCAGGATTTGCATCTAGCATCCAATTTCCATTATGATTAGAACCTTTAGGAGTTCCTGTAAACACTAATGTATGTTCTAATTTTCCATCTTTAAGGAAAACATAATAGGCATGATAATAAAACATATTTTGATCTGTATCTACTGAAAATATATTTCTTTTATATGCCTTAATTTCACGACCTTCAGGATTTTCTAATACCTCTTCTAAATACTGTCTAACCTTGATAGTGTTAGTACTTTCACCTCGTAAAATATCTTGAGGATCTGTATCCATTCTATTTTTAAAACTTGTAGAAGAACATCCCACATTAAATAGAACCATACAAAGAATAAAAAGTTTAATTATTTTTACTTTCAATATTCTCACCCTCAGATTTGTCCACTTCTTGCTTTAATCTATTTCCATCTTTATATTTTACTTTTGTTAAAATTTCTCCATTTTCATTATAAACAACTAATAAACCATCTTTTAATCCATTTTTATAATATGCTTCACTTTTTATTTTTCCACTTTCATAAAATAGAATATTTAATCCAGATAAATCTCCCTTTTTAAAATTCTTTTTAGCTTTTAAATTACCATTTTCATAGTATTCAAGAGAAGTACCTTCTTTGATACCATCTACATAATATGACTTTTCTTTCATTTTTCCATTCTCATAAAAATAAATGTTTAATCCTTCTCTTTTTCCTTCTTTTAAATTTTCTTTTGAAGAAATATTTCCATTTTCATAATAATTTACAACTTCAACTATTTCAGTTTTTGTATTATTAATATTCAGTTTTTTCTTTGAATCATTCTTTTCCATAGATGTACAACTTGTAAATACTAATATTATAAATATTAAAATTAATTTTTTCATTTTCACATCCTGAATTCTTTTTTATAATAATTTTTAATTATGTCCTATATCTTCTAATTTTTTATCTTTATCAAATAAAAATATTAGTGGACTTGCTAAGAAAATTGATGAATATGTTCCTATTAATACACCGATTAATAAAGTTGTAATAAATACTTGTAAACTTGCTCCACCAAATAATAATATAGCTAATATTGCTAAAAATGTAGTAAATGAAGTGTTTATTGATCTTGTTAAAGTTTGATTAATACTAATATTAATAGCTTCTCCTAAATCTTTCGCTTTTTTCTTCTTTAAAACTTCTCTAATTCTATCGAATACAACAATTGTATCATTTATTGAATATCCTAATATAGTTAAAACTGCTGCTATAAAAGGTGTATTTACTTCATAACCTAATAATGCAATTCCTCCTACAGCTATGATTACATCATGAAATAACGCAATTACCGCTGCTATGGCAAATTTAAATTCAAATCTTATAGTAATATATCCAACTATTAATAAGATACCAACTATTAAAGCTGTTATTGCTGTAGTTTTTAATTCACTTCCTATAGAAGCTCCTACTTTATCAGATCTTAATAAGTCATAATTCCCTACTTTTTCTCTTAATAAATTTAAAAACTTATTTTTTTCTGGTTCATCCATTTCAGGAGTTCTAACCATGATTTCTCCTGCATCTGATATTTGTACTTTTCTACTTTTACTTGCAACTTCTGGTATTTCTTTAGAAATATCATCTAAAATAGGATTTAATTCCTTTAAATCAATATTTTTTTCAAATTTAACTTGTACTAAGTTTCCACCGGTAAAATCTAATCCATAATTAATTCCTTTAAACATTAATGTTGATAATGATAACAACACTAATATTGTAGAGAAAGTAAAATATATTTTTCTATTTTTTATTATATCTAATCTCATTATTTTTTCCCCCTAACACCAAATAAAATTGGTTTATCTAATTTAAATAGAGTTGTAAACCCTACAAGTAATACTTTAGTTATTGTAATTGCTGTAAACATTGATGCAAGTACACCTATACTTAATGTTACTGCAAACCCTTTTACAGGACCTGTTCCTAAAGTAAATAAAATAGTTGTTATAATTAGGGTAGTAATATTTGAGTCTGTAATGGTACTAAATGCTTTTTTGAATCCTGCTTCTATCGATGCTGATACTGTATTTCCAAATCTTAGCTCTTCTTTGATTCTTTCAAATATTATTACATTGGCATCTACAGCCATTCCTACTGAAAGGATTATACCTGCAATTCCTGGTAATGTAAGTGTTGCATCAAAGAAATTAAGTGTAGCAAATGTTATTACACCAAAACATAATAATGCTAAGTTTGCCACTAATCCAGGTAATCTATAGAAAAATATCATAAAGATTCCGATTAATAATAAAGCTATTTCTCCTGCAGTTCTAGAAGCAGAAATAGATTCATCTCCTAATGTTGCTCCTACAGATCTAGTTTCTAATATTTCAGCTTTTACTGGTAATGCTCCTGCATTTAGTAATGCTGCTGTATTTTTAGCTTCTTCTACAGTATAGTTTCCTGTAATTACTCCTTGTCCACCTGCAATTTCTCCATTGATTCTCGGAGCTGTTTGTACAACACCATCCATTGTAATTGCAAGTTGTTTTCCTATATTATCTCTTGTTATTTCAGCAAATTTAGAAGCACCATCTAAAGTCATCTCAAATGAAATTTGTGGTCTTCCTAAATTATCATAAGATACTGCTGCTGACTTTAATGCTCCACCTGTTAATAAAGTAGGCCCTAAAGTTCCATCTGCATTTTGAATTTTAAATTCCATAAGTGCAGTTTTACCAATCATATCAATAGCTTTTTCTGTATCTGTTATTCCAGGTAATTCTACCATTACCCTTTTATCTCCTACTTTTTGTACAGAAGATTCTGATACTCCTAATCCATTAACCCTTCTATTTAAGACTTCAATAAGTCTTCCCATTGCTTCATTATCTAGAGTTTGTCCTTCTTCAGGTTTTGCTTCTAATAATACATAAACTCCACCTTTTAAATCTAACCCTAATTTTACTGGTTTTGTTATAGAGAACCATGTAGCACTTAATACTACTATTGCTACAAATATGATTCTATACATATACGATTTTCTCATTCTAGCCACTTTGTTGCCTCCCATTTTTGATCTTTTTGATCAAATTATTTATTTATAATTACTTTACTTATCTTCTCATATCAAGATAAGTTTGTAAAATAATTGCTGCTGCTACTTGATCTACAGTCTTTCTTTTATTAATAGCTCCTTTAACACCTTTAGCTTGTAACATTTTATCTGCTGATACTGTTGATAACCTTTCATCAATTTCTATGAATTCTATACCATCAATTTTTTTTGATAATTTTGCCATAAATTCCCTTACTTTTTCAGCTTGTCTTTTTTCAGTACCGTCTAAACTTTTAGGGATTCCTATAACTATACTTTTAGTCCCATGTTCTTCACATAGTTCCTTTATTCTTTTTACCGCTTTAGTCTTTCTTCTATCTATTACCTCTAGAGGTGTAGCTATCATTCCCATAATATCTGATTTTGCTACACCTATTCTAACATCTCCTACATCTAGAGACAAATATTTTTTATACATAAAGTTTCCTCTTCCCTTTTAAAGTTTCTCTTTTAAAATTTCTTTAGCTACTTCTAATGCTGCTGGCACTTTATTTCCATCTTTTCCACCTGCTTGTGCAAAATCTGGTCTTCCTCCACCGTTACCATTAGCAACTTTTGCTATTTCTCGAACTAAATCTCCTGCCTTTACTTTTCCCATAAGATCTTTAGTTACTCCTACAGCAAACACAGCTTTACCATTATCAGTTCCTAAAACAACTACACAACTTCCTAATTTATCTTTAGCTTTATCTACAATTTCTCTAAGTCCACCAGCATCTTTCCCTTTAAATCCATGAATTAATACTTTTACACCATTAATTTCTTCTACATTATCAAATAATGAGTTAGCTTCATAAGTAGCTAATTTAGACTTTAAAGTATCAATCTCTTTCATTGCTTTTTTTAGATCTTCTGTTATTTTTGTAGCTTTAATTACTAAATGATCTTCATATGGATCAGTCTTTAGTATCTTTGCTAATTCTTGTAATCCTCTTTCCATTTTATTTACTACTTTATAACTTGTAAATCCTGTTGTAGCTTCTACCCTTCTTACTCCTGCAGCTATTCCATTTTCTGTAAGAATATTAAATAACCCTATTTCTCCAGTTCTTTCTACATGGATTCCACCACATAATTCAGTTGAAAATGTTGGAACTTCTACTACCCTTACAACAGAACCATACTTATCTCCAAATAGTGCTGTAGCTCCTTTTTCTCTTGCTTCATCCATTGACATTGTCGATATATTTACTATTTCATTCTTTGCAATTTCTTCATTTACAATTCTTTCTACCTCTTCTAATTGCTTGTTAGTTACCCCTTCATAATGAGCAAAGTCAAATCTTAATCTGTCAGGTGTAACTAATGATCCTGCTTGTGATACATGATCTCCTAATACCATTTTTAGTGCTTTATGTAATAAATGAGTAGCAGTATGGTTTTTCTTGATTTCATTTCTTCTATCTCCATCTACTATTAAATCTAACTCTATTCCTTCTACTACTTTATCTTCACCAGAAATTACTTTTACAGTATGCATGAAAATTTCTTTTTGTTTTTTTACATCTAATACTTCTAATTCTATTCCTTCCCCTGTTATTTTTCCTGTATCTGCAATTTGTCCACCAGATTCAGCATAAAATGGAGTTTCATCAAATATTAATATTAATTTATTATCTTCTAATTTTCTTACATTAAGTAGTTTTCCTAATCCTTCTAAATTTTCATAACCTATAAATTTAGTAGTTCCATATTCATCATAAAATCTTTCGATAAATTCATCTTGTCCTGCTTCTTTTATTACTTCTCTAGCTGATCTTGCTCTAGCTCTTTGTTCTTCCATCTTTGCTAAATAATCTTCATGAGATATCGTAATTCCTTCTTCCTCACAAATTTCTTCTGTTAATTCATAAGGGAATCCAAATGTATCGTATAATTTAAATACTACACTAGCATCTAATTCTGTTTTTCCAGCTTCTTTTACTTTTTTTATTTCAGAAGTCGCTATAACTATTCCTTGGTCTAGAGTGGCAGAGAATTTTTCTTCTTCTATCCTAATCATTTTTATAATATGTTTTTGATTTTTAATTAATTCTGGATATGCTTCACTCATCATTTCTATTACTGTATCTACTAATTTATATAAGAAGTTCTCTTTATTCTTTAATAATCTACCATGTCTTACAGCTCTTCTTAAAATTCTTCTAAGAACATACCCTCTACCTTCATTAGATGGTAATATTCCATCACTTACCATAAATGTAATAGCTCTAATATGATCTGCAATTACTTTTAATGAAAAATCAATTTTATCGTCTTTACCAAAAGTATATTTTGAATTTGTTAATTCACCTGCTCTTTCGATAATAGGAAAAATTAAATCTGTTTCATAGTTATTAGGCTTTTTCTGTACCATTGCAGTTACTCTTTCTAATCCTGCTCCAGTATCAATATTTTTCTTTGGTAATGGTTCTAAACTACCGTCTTCTAATCTATTATATTCAGTAAATACTAAATTCCATATTTCAATAAATCTATCATCTGTACCTTCATCTCCTAATTTAGAGTTTTCATCTCCTCCATATTCAGGACCTAAATCTACATGAATTTCTGTACATGGACCACATGAACCTACAGGTCCTGCAGACCACCAGTTATCATCTTCTCCCAATCTAACTAATCTTTCCATAGGTACACCTATTTTTTGATTCCAAATTCTTTCAGCTTCGTCGTCAGTTGTAAATATAGAAATCCATAATTTTTCAGGATCTAATTTTAATACTCCTGTAATAAATTCCCAAGACCATTCTATTGCTTCTTCTTTAAAATAATCTCCAAATGAAAAGTTTCCTAACATTTCAAAAAATGTATGATGTCTAGCTGTTCTTCCAACATTATCAAGGTCGTTGGTTCTAATACATTTTTGATGTGTCACTACTCTAGGTGTAGGAGCTTCCTTTTGTCCTAAAAAATATGGCTTAAAAGGTACCATTCCTGCTACTGTCAATAATAGTGTAGGATCATCTGGTATTAATGATGCACTTTCATAATATTTATGTTGCTTGCTCTCAAAAAATTCTACAAATTTTTTCCTAATTTCACTTCCTGTTAAAACTTTATCCATCTATATTTCCTCCAATATATTATTATTTTCTAGTCTAATTTAAATGCTTCTCCTAAATATACTCGTCTTGCTGTTTCATCATTAGCTATTTCTTCTGGAGTTCCACTTATTAAAAGTTCCCCTTGAGCCATTACATATGCTCTATCTGTAATTCCTAAAGTTTCCCTTACACTATGATCAGTAATTAATATCCCTAATCCTCTTTTTTTTAAGTATCTTATTATTTCTTGAATATCTTCTACTGCTATAGGGTCTACCCCTGCAAATGGTTCATCTAGTAATATAAAATCTGGATTATTCGCTATTGTTCTTGCTATCTCTACCCTTCTTCTTTCTCCCCCTGAAAGGGAATATCCCATGGATTTTTCCACATGAGTAAGTTTAAACTCTTCTAATAAATCATTTTTTATTTTTATTCTTTCTTCTTTAGTAATATTTCTCATTTCTAAAATTGCCATAATATTATCTTCTACACTAAGATCTCTAAATATCGATGGTTCTTGTGCTAAATACCCTATTCCCATATTTGCTCTTTTGTACATAGGATAACTAGTAATATCTTCTTCGTTAAAAAATACTTGCCCTGATTCAGGTTTTACAATTCCAGTAATCATATAGAAAGTTGTTGTTTTCCCTGCACCATTAGGCCCTAATAATCCAACAATCTCTCCTTTATGAACTTCTAAACTTATTTTATTTACAACTCTTCTTTTTTTGTATGTTTTACAAAGATCTTGAGCTATTATACTTTTCAAATCATACCCCCTTCACACTATATTAATTATTAAATATTTATTTAGAATCTAACCTTACATTTCCCTTTGCATTTAATATTCCAGTTTCCATATTATAATCCATATAATCTGATTCAATATGATTCTTTTCTGTATCAACTACTACATTTTCCCTTAATATTGCTAGATTTTCTTTATTTAATACCCTTCCTTTATCAGAAGTTCCTACTGTAACTTGTCCCTTTTCATCTATTGTCTTAAAATGCACATCATTTATAAAAACAATAACTTCTGTTTCCATATTAATATCTAATATTTCTGCTTTTACATCTGTTTTTCCTTCTATATTAATATGATTTCCATACCGACCTAATGCTGATTTTTCTATTAAATCTAATTCAATATAATCAGAATAAAGAGTCATATCTTGATACTCATATACACCATTTTTTTTGATTTCTGCTCTAGATATAGTTAATTTTCCTGTTTTGTCTTTTACAAGAAATACCTTTGCAGTATCTCCTTTTATTTTTACTGGTTCTTTTTTCTGTGTTTTTTTATCAAAATTAAAGGCAAGTCCCTTAACATTTCCGTCTAAATCAATTTGTCTATTTTTTAGATCTCCAAACATAAAATCTCCATAAAGTTTTTCCCCTTCTGAAGAAACTAAATTTACCTTTGTTCCATCTAAAACTTCACTTTTCATATTTCCCTTTAGACTTTTACCAGTTATAGTATAATTTGCATAATAAATAGTGTAATCTCTGTCTGTATATACATCTTCTGTTAAAAATGAATATTCAACTTGAGTTCCCACAAATTTCATAGTAGGATTTTTTATTTTTACATTTCCATTTAGCTGTACAACTTCTCTATCTACATAATAATCTACTTTATCTCCACTAGCCCTTTTATCTTCACTTATTCCTACAAAATTAGTAGCTTCTACTCGTTTCTCTTTAACAAAATAAACACCATTTTTCATAGTTGCATGACCTTTTTTAGAAGTTATATTGATATCTCCTGGAATATTTACAATTTCATCTTTTAGTATATATTTTCCGCTATTAGCAGTTAGTAAAGCATCTTTTGTTTTTACTTTTAGATTTCCTACAAGTTCTACATAAGAATTGCTATCAAAATTAGCATGGTTTCCTGTTATCTTTGATCCATTTTCATCAACTATTATTATATCTCTATCTATGTTTCCAATACCAGTATTAGAATTATATATTAAATCTATTCCTGTCATTACTTTTTTTTCTTGAACTATTTTTATTTTTCCAGGTGAAACTAAATCTCCTGTTGCCATATTATAATTGGCATTTTGTCCATAAAAAGTAACTTTATCCTTTTTATTATGTACTGTATAATCACCATCTATTGTGGCTAACTTTATATTGTCATCAATATCTATCCTTTTACTTTTAAGATCAGATCCATTATAAGTAACCTTTGCATCACCTATAAAACTATATTTTTTGCCCTTTAAATCAAAATCTACTACATCTGATTTTCCAGATATGTTTTCCCCTTTAAAAGTCCCATTAATTACTTTACCTATTTCAGTATTCTCATCGAAATAAAGTTCTTTTCCTTTACTTTCATAAGTATCACTTTTATAATCATAGTTATTTAAAAGTTTTAACTTACCTGTTTTATTATTATAAGTAAAATCTTTTGCTAATATAGTTCTTTCTAAATCATTATATTTTACTAATTTTTTAGAAGTTACATATAAATCACCAGTTTTAGTATTATAAATACTAGTATCTGCTACTAATTTACTAGTTTTATTATAAATATTTATATTTCCTTCTAATTCTAATGTCCCTTCTACACTATCATAAAATCCAGAATCAGCTTCTAAATTATATTCACCATTTTTCCCTCTAATAGGTCCTACAAAATACATTTTATTTTCTGATGCCACATAATTTATTTTCTCAACTGTCAATTTTCCAGTATCAAACTCTACTACTACATCATTTGATATAGTAAAATTCCCAGTAACTTCATCATATGTAAAATCTTTTGCTCGAAGGTTAGCTCCTTTATAATAAATTACAAAGTCTCCAATTCCATGAACACTTTTTTTCATTCCATTATATGTTATTTCTGAAAAATATCCTGATAATTCATCAGTTTGCAATGCTCCTAATTTTCTACCTCTAATCCTTATATTTTCTTTTATTTCCATTATTTTTGTTTTATCATTATAATGAACAAAATTAGCACTTAGTTGCATTTTATCTGTAACAACTCTTATATCTCTTTTTAAATTTAAATCTTCAAATTTTGTATCTGTAACTAAAGAATCTCCATATAAAGTAATTCCTTCTTCTTCATTATAGGCTTTTACTTTATTAGTTGCATATACTTTTTCTTCCTTCTGATCATACCTTGCTTTTTTAGCTTCTATTTTCCAACCATTATTAGCTATTCCTAGTATATTATTTTCTAAAAATAAATTATTTTCATGATCAACTAAAGCATTATCACCAGATAATTTCATATTATCAAATAAAGCCTTTGCCATTTCAAAGGTTCTTATATTCTTTTCAGTATCATCAATTTGCTTTTCTGCCGCTACATGATATTTATCTACATCATATTCGACACCTGTTGTTACTAGTTTTTCTTCTACTTTTTTAGGCATTTCTTCTGGTTCTTTTATGTAGTTGAAATAAATAAATACAACGAAAAGTATTCCACCTAAATAACGCAATATTTTCTTTATCATTTCTTCCTCCCTAGCAACATATAGTAAATTGATAATTACTAACTATTTTCTAATAACTTTTTTAATTCATTTAATTTCATCATAGCATCTAATGGGGTCAAATTATTTACATCTAAATTTGATACAGTATCTAATACTTCCTTCTCTTCCTTTGTTATTTCAGGTTCTTTAATTTCTATTTTTTCTTCTTTTATTGGAGTTCCACCAAATAATGATAGCTGTTCTGCTCCTATTTTTTCTTCTATTATAGCTTTTTTTCTTTCTAATGTATGAAGTAATTGTTTTGCCTTTGATAAAATCTCTTTTGGTAATCCTGCTAATCTTGCTACTTCTATTCCATAAGATTTATCTGCTCCACCTTTTACTATCTTTCTCAAAAATACTACTTCATCATTGGCTTCACTAACTTCAATTCTAAAATTTGATAAATATTTTAATTTATACTCTAATTCTGTAAGTTCATGATAATGAGTTGCAAATATAGTTTTTGCTTTTATCTTGTCGTGGATATATTCTGTAATTGCACTAGCTAAAGACAATCCATCAAATGTAGAAGTTCCACGACCTACTTCATCTAAAATAACAAAAGATCTATCAGTTGCATTATTTACAATATTTGCAACTTCACTCATCTCTACCATAAATGTAGATTGTCCACTTACTAAATCATCACTAGCTCCAACTCTCGTAAATATTTTATCTACAATACCAATTTTAGCATCAGTTGCTGGTACATAAGAACCCATTTGAGCCATTAATATTATAAGAGCTACTTGTTTCATATAAGTAGATTTACCTGCCATATTAGGCCCTGTTAATACAATAATTTTTCTTTCTTTATCAAAAGATATATCATTACTTATATATTCTTCTCCTACAATTAGTTTTTCAACTATAGGATGACGGCCATCTTTTATATCTAAATCATATCCTTTTACTACTTTTGGACATACATAATTATTTTTTGTAGCAGTATCTGCTAGAGATGCTATTACATCTACATAAGCTAATCCCTTTGCCAGTTTTTGTAATAATTTTATCTCTTCTACTATTTTTTTAGATATAGTCTTCAATAAATCATATTCTAATTCTTCAATTTTTCCCTTGGCATTTAATATAGTAGATTCATACTCTTTTAATTCAGGTGTTATATATCTCTCTGCATTAGTTAAAGTCTGTTTTCTTATATATTCTTCAGGAACTAAATGAGAATTTGCTCTACTTACTTCTAAAAAGTATCCAAATACTTTATTGTATTTAATTTTTAAATTTTTTATCCCTGTTTTTTCCTTTTCTTTTCTTTCTATCTCTAAAATATAATTTTTACCTGATTTAGATATTTTATGTAATTCATCTAAAGTTTCATTATAACCTCTTTTTATCATTCCACCTTCCCTTACAGAAAATGGTGGCTCTTCTATAATAGTAATTTCTAGCATATTATAGATTTCTACTAACTTCTTTATATCCGTTACAAACATTTGTTTTTGTCCCAAGATTTTTACAACTTCTAATGCTGATTTTATAGATTTTTTTATAGCTATTAAATCACGAGCATTTTCCGTTCCTAAAATTAATTTCCCTGTTAACCTTTCTAAATCATAGATATTTTTTAGTTCTTCCCTTATATCTTCACGAATTAACACTTCTTCAATAAAGTAAGTTATATCTCTTTGTCTTTTTTCTATACTTTCTATATTTAATAAAGGATTTTTTATAATACTTTTTAACGTCCTTGTTCCCATAGATGTTTTACACCTATCAAGTACCCATAATAGAGTTCCTAAAGTGCTTTTTTCCCTACTATTTTCTACTAATTCTAGATTTTTTTGAGTTGCTAAATTTAACTCTAAATAGTTATTTCTATTGTCATATCCTATAGTTTGAATGGGAAGTTCATTATATTTATGTAAATCTAATACATATTCTAATATAAATCCCCCTGCTTCTACTGCTAACTCTTTTTTATCTATCCCATAACTTTCTAATGAAATCACATTAAAATATTCTTTTAACATTTTTTCTGGTGCTTTTATCTTATTGATAGGATTCATTACTACTTCATTTAACTTTTTATAATTTTCAATTTCTTCATTAAATCTTTCTAAAGTCCTACTTTCTACCAAAATTTCTGTAGGAGACAATTTATATATTTCATTAATTGCTATAGAAATAATGTTTTCTCCTTCTAATTCTGTTACTTTAAATTCTCCAGTTGTAATATCAAGATATGATATTCCTGCTTTTTTTTCTCTAATAATAAGCCCTAAAAGATAGTTATTACTCTTATCATCTAGATAATCTGTATCTATTACCGTTCCAGGAGTAATTACTTTTACAACTTCTCTTTTTACTATTCCTTTAGCTTCTGATGGTTTTTCTACTTGTTCACATATGGCTACTTTATAACCTTTAGCTACTAATTTTGATATATATCCTGCTGCTGAATGATACGGTATCCCTGCCAAAGGTACATTTTGACCTTTTTCTTTATTTCTGCTAGTAAGTGTTATTCCTAGTTCTTTTGAGGCTATAATAGCATCTTCAAAAAACATCTCATAGAAATCTCCTAATCTAAAAAATAGGATATTATCTTGATTTTCAGCTTTTATTTCTTTGTATTGTTTCATGAGTGGTGTTTCTTTACCCATTATTGTAACCTCACTTTTTTAATTTTTATTATAACTGTTCTGCTCTTTCTTTTAATTTTTCCCTTAATTCTATTAAAACCTTTGCTATTTCATCATAATTATCTATTTTGTTTAATAAATTTTTTATCTTACTTCCTCCTGGTATTCCTTTTAAATACCAGCATAGATGTTTTCTTATTTCAAAATTAAACTGTTTTTCTGGATAATCTTCTTTTATATATTCAACATGCTTTAAAGCCATATTTATCTTATCTACATAAGTTACTTTTGTAATTACTTCTCCAGTTTCAAATTTTTCTCTTATTTGCTTTATTAACCATGGATTTCCATATATTCCACGAGCTAACATTATTCCATCTACTCCAGATTCTTTTGCCTTTTCATAGGCATCTTCTGCTGTAAAAATATCTCCATTTCCAATAACAGGTATAGATACTGCATCTTTAATTTGCTTTATAATTTCCCAATTAGCAGTTCCACTATACATTTGTTCTCGAGTTCTTCCATGTACCGTTATGTGATGTAATCCCAATTCATCTGCTATTTTTGCTACTTCTACAGGATTTTTATGTTCTTTATATCCTATTCTAATTTTCATAGATAATTTAGTTTCAGGTTTTAATGCTTTTTTTATTGCAGTCATTAATTTTTTTATATGGTCTACATCTCCTAAAAGTGCTGATCCATAACCATTTTTTGTGATTTTAGGCATTGGACATCCCATATTTACATCGATATAGGTTACTCCTAAACTCTCAATATATTTTGCACTTTCTACCATAACATCTATATCACTACCAAAAATTTGTACCCCATCATTTGGTAATAATCTCAACATTTGTTTAATTGTTTTTTCATTAGCCATCTTTACTGCATTTACACTAACCATTTCTGTAAACATTAAATCTGGATGAAATTCATTCATAATTCTTCTATATGTATAATCTGTTACCCCTGCCATAGGAGCAATGTATATTTTTACCATTTTACACCTCTTTTTCTGCTATACAGAATTTTTCCATTATATCTTAAAATTATACCATAGATTGCCCTTTATTTTCTATAGTGTTTTTATCATCCAAACATCGCATCCAGTATGAACTACCCCTTCTAATGGTTTGGATAAATTTTTAAATTCTAACTTTTTATATAATTTTATGGCATCTTTCATATTTGAAAGAGTATCTAGATAACATTCTTTATATCCCTTCTCTTTAGCGAATTCCAAAGATTTTTCTACAAGTTTTCTTCCTATTCCTAATCCTCTTGCTTCTTTTAATATAAATAATTTTCTTAACTCACAAATATTTTTATCATTATCAAAGTTTGAGATCCCACAACCTCCTACAACTTCTCCATCTTTAATAGCAATAAAATAAATACTTTTAGTTTTTTTATTATAATATTTACTCATATTTCTTACTTCTTCATCACCAGGACCAAAGCCTTCTCCTACTGCTCCAAATTCTTCACCAACACTTTTGATTATCTTGCATATATCTATATCATATTTAGGGCTTATTTCTTCAATTTTATAACTCATTAGATACCTCCTTATTATTTTCAATTTATTTATTTTCTAAAAAAAATAGCTACCCAAAGTAGCTATTTTTAATATAGTTTATTTCTTTTTAAATTTATCAAAAAAAGATTTTTTATTTGTTTTTTCAGCTTCTTTCATCCTATTTTTTTCTCTTTCTACATTAGACCAATTTGGATTTGATTTCATATTTTTCTTTACTTGTTGCATATATTTAGCTGCATTTCTTGTATTATTATATTTTGTTTTTATCCCTTTTACTATATCGTTTCCTGTTTGAAATATTCCAACTACAACTCTTCCAGGATATGAGATAACTTTTTTTAGAGTTGTATATTTATATACTTCTCCACAATGTGGACATCTATATTTTGCAGGTTTGTCGGATATTTTCATCTTTTTCTTACATTTTGGACATCTAATAATAATTTTCTTTACCATAATTATAAAGTCCCTTCTATTTCAAAAGCAAGGATTCCAGCTATATTTTTATAACCATTTATTTCTCTGATTCTTATATGATTTCCATATAATTTTATAGCAATATCCCCTATATGTGTTTTATAATTTTCTTTAGTTAAAGTTACCTTTGGAAAAAATGGTTTTCTTTTTTCTATTTTTCCATCTATTTCTATTAAAATATATCCTTTTTTATAACCTACTAATGTTTGTTGTTTTGCTAGATCTATTTTAGCTTGTTTTTCCATTCTTTCTTTTCTAGCTTCTGCATTTATCCTTTTTTTATCAGTTCTTCTAGCAGCTTCTTTTACTTCTGCAAATCTTTTTGTCTTTTTCATTGCTTTTAATATGTTATATGCTGTTCCTTTTGGTTTATCTTTATTTACACCTTTTCTCATTTTCTACCACCTAATTATATTTTTATTTTGTATTGTATTATATAACATTTAATGAATTAAAGCAATTTAATAATGAAGGCAGCGTCAAATTTTATAGAAAAAAAATTTAAATAGCCCCCTTACCAATCTTTTCAGTACCACCCTGAACCCTGCCAGCCTCACATGCATTTCCCAGTTAAGGCTTGCAGGGTTGTCCAACTTCCCACCTTTCCACCGTTTCTACCTTTCCAACCTTCCAACCCTTCCCAAATTACCAATCCCATAGGCAGATAAAGCACATAGAGCAATCACAGTTATCTGTAAATTTCAGTTACTTTAGGAATTCAAAACCTCCTTAGGAAAGCAAAGAAAGTATTTGTTAACGGGGGAAGAGAGACTGCGAATATTAAAATTATCGGAGGCGGTAGCAATATCCATTAAAGTACCGTCTTTCTCTTTAATGAATATTTTATCGGCTTCTTGGTTATAGGCTCTATTGCTCGCTATTCCGGTATAAACAAAATGATTAGCTTCTTCTTCGGTA
>QNYN01000048.1 GCA_003973585.1 Fusobacteriota bacterium
TTCCTAATCCACCCGTTGTCTTTTTAGGTTCTTCTGATCCTTTAGGAGTTCCTAACCCACCTGTTGTTTTCTTTGATTTTTCTGCTTGTGGCATTCCTAATCCACCCTTTGTTTTCTTTGATTCTTTAGGAGTTCCTAATCCTCCTATTATAGTTTTTGGTGTTGGAGATGCTACTACTTCGTCACCAACTACTTTCTTTAATCTAATTTTATCTTCTACTATTTCTCTATTAGTTATTTCTATTAAAGTTTCTTTTTTCTTTTTCTTTACTGGTACTAAAGGAGTTGCACCTGCTACTAATTGTCCATATCTTTTACCTATAGTTATAGCTAATTCGTATTTATTAGGTATTTTTTCTAATAATTCATCATGTGTAATCTTCTTTTTCATAATATACCCTCCATTTATTTTTACACTTACTGTACAGAAAATTAATAATTAATTCCCTTCTTTTTTTATTATCTCTATTAATTCAAGTGCTGATTTTTCTATTGTCTCATTAATTATAACATATTCATATTCATTTTCATATTTTAATTCTTCTAAAGAGTTTTTTAATCTTAACTGAACTACTTCTTCTGGTTCTGTTCCTCTTCCTCTTAATCGCTCTTCTAAAATTTTCTCTGAAGGAGCTTTAAAGAAAACTAGACATGCATCTTTAAATTTTTTCTTTATCTGAATTCCACCTTGTACATCTATTTCTAAAATTACATTTTCACCCTTAGCAAGTCTTTCTTCTACTTCAAATCTAAGTGTCCCATAATAATTCCCGTGCACATTAGCATACTCTAAAAATTCTTCATTTGCTATTTTTTTTTCAAATTCTTCAACAGTTAGAAAATAATATTCTCTACCATTTACTTCCCCTTCTCTAGGAGGTCTAGTAGTTGCAGATGTTGCTAAATTTATTTTCAAATCAATGCGTACTTTTTTACATACAGTTGATTTTCCAGCACCACTTGGCCCAGATACAACAAATAATTTTCCTCTTCCCATATAAACTCTCCTTTTTTATAGTAAAATAGGCGACCTTAGTCGCCTATTTTTTTTTATTTCTTCTTTTAGAAATTTTAGCTTTAGTTTTCTTCTGTCTCTTCACCTTGTGGAGTTTCTACTTCTTCAGAAACTTCAGTTGGTACTACTTCTAAATTCTTATATGCAGAGAATCCTGTTCCTGCTGGTATTCTCTTACCTATAATTACATTTTCCTTTAATCCTTCTAAATAATCTTCTTTTCCTGCAATTGCTGCATTTGAAAGTACTTTAGTAGTTTCTTGGAATGATGCTGCTGATATGAAACTTTCTGTATTTACTGCTGCCTTAGTTATACCTTGGATTACAGATTTATACTTGATTTCTTTTTTACCTGCTTTTCTTAATACTTCATTTTCTAAATCCGCTACTCTCTTTTCGATGATCTCATCTTCTAAGAATAATGATTCTCCTGAATTTGTAACTACTACTTTTCTGAACATTTGTTTAACGATAATCTCAATATGTTTATCGTTTACCGATACTCCTTGATCTCTATATACTTGTTGTACTGATTCTAGGATAAATTGCTCTGCTGCAACTAGTCCTTGTGACTTAAGTACTTCATGAGGTGAGATAGCTCCCTCTGTAATAGGTTCAACTGGTCTTAATGTTTGACCATCTGTTACGATTAAATGTTCTCCTAATGGAACTAAGTATTCGAAACATTCATTTGTATTATCCCATGAATATTTAACTATAGAATTTGATTCTGATTTTAATAATCTATAACTAGTATCTTCAGGTAACTCATTAACATCTGGTACTAAATGAATAATTCTCATACCTTTTTTAAATTTACCTGTTAATTTAATTTTTCCTGCTACCATGGCAACTGCTGCTGCACCTTTAGGATTTCTAGCTTCAAATAATTCTTGTACTCTTGGAAGACCACCAGTGATATCTTTTGTTCCTGATGTTTCTGGAATGATTTTAGCTATGATTTCTCCAGTTTTAACTTTCTCTCCCTCTTGCTTTAATAAATATGCTCCATATGGAATTACATATTCTGCAATTTGGTTGTCATCTTTATCAAAAATTAATACTCTTGGATTTACATCTCCAGATTCTACAGGTCTAATTGCAAGGTATTCTGTAACATCATATTTTTCATCATAAATTTCTTTTATGAATAATTCTCTATATTCAATTCTTCCACCTTTTTCAGCAATAATAGGAACATTGTATGGGTCAAATTCTGTAAGAACATCTCCTACATTTACAATTTGTCCATCTTCTACTCTTAAAATTGAACCTGTTGTAATTGTATATTCTTCATTTCCTATGATGATTTTAGATCCTTGAGAAACTACTTGTAAGTCTCCAGTTTTCTTATCTTCTAAAGTTCTGATTTCTTGGAATTTTACTGCTCCTGCTGCTTTAGCTTTAATAGTATTTTGTGCTATTGAAGTTGATGCAACTCCACCTGTATGGAATGTTCTCATTGTAAGTTGTGTTCCAGGTTCTCCGATAGATTGAGCTGCAATAACTCCTACTGCTTCTCCTAATAAAATATCTCTATGGTTCGATAAATCTCTACCGTAACACTTTCTACAAACACCTTTTTCTAATGCACATGTAAGTGGTGATCTTATCTTAACAGATCTAATTCCTTTTTCTATAACAACATTTGCTTTGTCTTCATCTATCATAGTATTTCTTGGATATAAAACTTCTCCATCTAACATTATATCCTCTGCTACTACCCTTCCTAATATTCTTTCATGTAATTTTTCTATAACTTTACCATCAGAATATAAGTCAGCTACTTCAATATGTTCGTGAGTTCCACAATCATCTTCATTTACAATAACTTCATGTGATATATCTACTAGTCTTCTAGTTAAATATCCTGAATCGGCAGTTCTTAAAGCTGTATCTGCTAATCCTTTTCTTGCTCCATGTGATGACATGAAGAATTCCATTACTGTAAGACCTTCTCTAAAGTTTGCTTTGATTGGTACTTCTATGATTTTACCAGTTGTATCTGCCATTAGTCCTCTCATGGCTGCTAATTGTCTCATTTGTGCTATTGATCCTCTGGCACCTGAGTTGGCCATCATGTTTACTGGGTTAAATTCATCTAGACCTTCCATCATGTCTTTAGTTACATCTTCTGTAGCTTGTGACCAAATTGCAACTGTTCTTCTGTATCTTTCTTCGTTTATGATTTTTCCTTCTTTATAGTCTTCATTAATTTGCTTAATATCATTATCTGCTTTTGCTAAGATTGCTCTTTTTGATTCAGGAATTGCCATATCCTCTATTCCTACAGTTATTCCTGCTAAACAAGCATAATGGAAACCGAAGTTTTTGATGTCATTTATAAGTTTAGCTGTTGCACTAAATCCTTGTGTTTTAAATAAATCTGTAATTAATTTCTTTAATTGACCTTTACCAAAAGTAACATTGTATCTTTTAACTTCTTTAGGTAATAAAGCATTAAATAATAATCTTCCAGCAGTTGTAGTTACCATAATATTTTCACCATTTTCATCTTGCATTCTTACTTCTATAAGTGCATGAGTTTCAATGATTTTATTTTGATAAGCTGTGATTGCTTGGTTTTTATTAGAGAACTTCATCCCTTCACCTTTAGCTCCAGGTTTTTCTTTTGTCATATAGAAACATCCCATAACCATATCTTGTGATGGTACTGCAATAGGTTCTCCATTTGATAATGCAATTATATTATTAGAAGCCATCATTAAAGTCTTAGCTTCTGCTATAGATTCTGGTGATAATACTAAATGTACTGCCATTTGGTCTCCATCAAAGTCAGCGTTAAATGCCGAACATGCTAATGGATGTAATCTAATTGCTTTTCCTTCTATTAATACAGGTTGGAAAGCTTGGATAGATAATCTATGTAATGTTGGTGCTCTATTTAATAGTACAGGATGATCTGCAATTACATCTTCAATTACTTCCCATACTCTATCGTCTGCTTCTTCTACTAATTTTTTAGCAGTTTTTATAGTTCCAGCTATTTCTCTTTTTACTAATTCTCTCATGATAAATGGCTTATATAATTCTAATGCCATTTTCTTTGGAATTCCACATTGGTGTAATTCTAATGTTGGTCCTACTACGATTACCGATCTTGCTGAGTAGTCCACACGCTTTCCTAATAGGTTTTGTCTAAATCTTCCTTGCTTACCTTTAAGCATATCTGATAATGACTTTAATTCTCTATTATTTTGTGCTACAACTGGCTTTCCTCTTCTACCGTTATCGATAAGAGCATCTACAGCTTCTTGTAACATTCTTTTTTCATTTTTTACTACAATTTCAGGAGCTCCAATATCTAATAATTTCTTTAATCTATTATTTCTATTGATAACTCTTCTATATAAATCATTTAAATCTGAAGTTGCAAATCTTCCACCATCTAATTGAACCATTGGTCTAAGATCAGCTGGCATTACAGGGACTTTATTTAATATCATCCATGCAGGGCTATTATCAGAAGATAATAAGTCTCTTACAACTTTTAATCTTTTAACTAATTTTTTCTTCTTTTGTACAGAAGTAACTTCTGCTAAATCTTTTTCTAATTCAACAGATAATTTCTTTAAATCAATTTTTTCTAATAATTTTAAAACACCTTCTGCACCCATTTTAGCTACAAATTCTTTACCATGTTGTTGTCTATATAATTTATATTCTTTTTCAGTTAATATTTTCCCAACTTCAAATCCTGTATCTGCTGGTTTTAATACTAAATATCTAGCAAAATATAATACTGATTCTAATTCTTTTGGAGATATTCCAAGTAATAAAGCCATTTTATTAGGAGTACCTTTAGAGTACCAGATATGTGCTACTGGTGCTGCTAATTGGATATGCCCCATTCTTTCTCTTCTTACTTTTGATTTAGTTACTTCTACGCCACATTTCTCACATATAAGTCCCTTATATCTCATTCTTTTATATTTTCCACAGTTACATTCCCAGTCTTTTACTGGTCCAAAAATTCTCTCACAAAATAATCCATCAAATTCAGGATTTAATGTTCTGTAGTTAATTGTTTCTGGTTTTGTTACTTCACCATATGACCACTCTTCGATCTTATCTGGTGATGCAAGTCTAATTCTAATTTTTTCGAAGTTTTTTATACCCATACTATTAAATAGCCTCCTTAATTAAATCTTTCAAAATAAGCTTTTTAAGGGCAGGTTTTAGTAGGAAAAGCTTTTCTTTTCCTACTATAAGTCTGTTATTTTTATCCCTATTTTCTATTTTAGTTTAATGATTAGTCTTCTTCTTTTAAGTCAGCCAATGAGAATTCAGTAATGATTTCCTCTTTTGCTAAATCACTTGAAACGTCGATTACATCACCAGTATTATCAAATAATTCTATATCAAGTGCTAATGCTTGGAATTCTTTTAATAATACTTTAAACGATTCTGGTAAACTTGGTTCTGGCATCTCTTCACCTTTTACAATTGCCTCATAAGTTTTTGTTCTTCCCATAACGTCATCTGATTTTACTGTTAACATTTCTTGTAAGATACTAGAAGCTCCATATGCTTCAAGTGCCCAAACTTCCATTTCCCCTAATCTTTGTCCACCAAATTGTGCTTTTCCTCCAAGTGGTTGTTGAGTAACTAATGAATATGGTCCTATTGCTCTAGCATGCATTTTATCTTCAACTAAATGGTGAAGTTTAAGGATATACATTCGTCCAACAGTTACAGGATTATCAAATACTTCCCCTGTTCTACCATCTATTAAGTTTACTTTACCAGATCTATCAAATCCAGCTCTTTCTAAGTAATCTTTTATTGTCTTCTCATGTCCACCTTCATCTACATTTCCACTATCAAATACTGGAGTTTCTATATATACACCTTGATCTCCATCTTCATCTTTCATAAATCCAAGAGCTAGTCCTAAATGTACTTCTAGTACTTGCCCGATATTCATCCGTGATGGTACTCCTAATGGATTAAGTACGATATCAACATGTGTTCCATCTGCTAAAAATGGCATATCTTCTGCTGGTAATACTCTTGATATTACCCCTTTATTTCCATGTCTTCCTGAGATTTTATCTCCAACATTTATCTTTCTTTTTTCAGCTATAAAGATTCTGATAGATTTATTGATTCCAGCTTTTAAATCATCACCATTTTCTCTAGATAATTCTAAGATTTCTACTACAGTTCCTTTAGAACCATGTGGCATTTTTAATGAAGTATCTCTTACATCTCTAGCTTTTTCTCCGAAAATAGCTCTTAATAATTTTTCTTCTGCTGGCGGTTCAGTTTCTCCTTTAGGAGTTGTTTTTCCAACTAATATATCTCCAGGTCCTACTACTGCTCCAATTCTTATAATTCCTCTTTCATCTAAGTTTCTAAGTGCTTCATCTCCTACATTAGGAATTTCTCTAGTTATTTCTTCATCTCCTAATTTAGTAGATCTTGCTTCTACTTCATATTCTTCAATATGTAATGAAGTAAATACATCTTCTTTTCTCAGTCTGTCAGAAATTAAAATTCCATCCTCGAAGTTGTATCCTTCCCATGGCATGAATGCCATTAAGATATTTCTTCCTAAAGCTAAATCTCCACCTTTTGTAGAAGGACCATCAGCTAAAATATCACCTTTTTTCACTTCTTGACCAAGATTTACTAAAGGTGTTTGATGTAAGCACATAGCTTGGTTAGATCTTTCAAAGTTTAATAATTTATATTCGTGATCAAATTTAACTCCATCTTTTTCTTCAGTAATTACTATTCTACTTGCATCAAGATAAGTGATAACTCCATCTTGTTTTGCTAATAATACTGCACCAGAGTCAACTGCTACTTTTCTCTCAAGACCTGTTCCTACGAAAGGTGCTTCTGTTCTAAGTAAAGGTACTGCTTGTCTTTGCATGTTTGATCCCATTAATGCTCTATTGGCATCATCATGCTCTAAGAATGGAATTAATCCTGCTGATACTGATACTACTTGTTTTGGAGATACATCTAAATAATCAATTTTAGATCCATCTACCCATACAACTTCATGTCCAAATCTACATAGCCCTTGACCTGTAATTCTGTTATTTTCATCCATCTCTGTATCTGCTTGTGCAATGAATAATCCTTCTTCTTCATCTGCTGCTAAATATCTAATGTCATCAAAATCAGCTACACCATCTGTTACTTTTACATAAGGTGTTTCGATGAATCCATATTTATTAACTCTAGCATAAGTTGCTAAAGATCCAATAAGTCCGATGTTTGGTCCTTCTGGTGTTTCTATTGGACAAACTCTACCATAATGTGAATCATGTACGTCTCTAACCTCGAATCCTGCTCTTTCCCTTGAAAGTCCTCCAGGTCCTAATGCTGATATTCTTCTTTTATGAGTTAATTCTGCCAATGGATTTGATTGGTCCATAAATTGTGATAATTGACCTGATCCAAAGAAATCTAAGATTAATGCATTAAGTGGTCTAGTATTTAATAATGATTGTGGTGTAAGTGCAGATGCATCTTGTACAGTCATCTTTTCTTTTACCATTTTATTCATTTTTGCTAATCCAGATCTAAGTTGCATATGAAGTAGTTCTCCTACTCCTCTAATTCTTCTATTTGATAAGTTATCTATATCATCAGTGTGTCCTTCTCCACCATATAATCCCATTACATATTTGATAGATCCCATTACATCTTCTTTAGTTAATACGATTACATCCTCAGGAACATCTAATTTTAATCTTTTGTTCATCTTATATCTTCCAACTAAAGCAAAATCATATCTTTGCGGATTGAAAAACATTTGTGTTATAAGAGATCTAGCTGAATCTAAACTTACCATATCTCCTGGTCTTAATTTTTTGAAAACTTCCATTACTGCATCATCTGAATTTTTAGTTTCATCTTCTAATAATGAATTAGCTAAAACCTTATTTTCAGGTTTTACTTCCCAGTAAACAAGTTCTTCTAATTTTTCATCTATAATTCTTTCAACTGTTATTTCATCTATAAGAGTTTCTGCCTCTAACATGATTTCACCAGTTTCTTCATCATAGACATCTTCTTTTATGAAAGACCCTTCTATTTTTGTTCTAAGAACAGAAAGTAACTCTTCTCTATCTGCATATTTCTCATAATATTCAGTAAGATTTTTTACTTTTGTTTCTAATAAATCATCCATTATTTCAGCATTATTTTGATAAAAACCTACTGCTTTTAAGAAAATAGGTGCTAAAACTTTTTTCTTTCTATCTATTTTTACATTTAAGAAATCATATTTATCTGTTTCAAATTCTAACCATGTTCCTTTGTAAGGAATTATTTTTCCTGTATACATATCCTTTGCAGTTTGAATATTTACTTCTTTAGTAAAAGATACTCCTGGCGATCTGTGTAATTGTGATACAACTACTCTTTCAGCTCCATTTATAATAAATGTTGCATGTTCTGTCATTCTAGGAATTTCACCAAAATAAACTAAACTTTCTTGTATTTCATTTCCAGCTTTTTTATTTTCTAACCTAAGTCTAACTTTTAACGAAGATGAAAAAGTTTTCCCTCTTTTTTTACATTCTAGTTCATCATTTAGCGGAGGTTCATTTTCATGTAACTCATATCCTACATACTCTAATTTAATATCACCATTAGAATATTCTATTGGAAATGTTTCCCTAAAGGCTGCTTCTAACCCTTTGTGTTCCCTTGAAGTAGGATCTTTTTTAGCCTGTAAAAAGTCCTCATACGAGTTTAATTGAAACTCTAAAAAATGAGGCATTCTTCCTCTTTCTTTTATCGTTCCAAAACTAGTTCTTTTAATAAGCTTTGTCATCAATTCACTCTCCTTATCATATATCATTGAAAATTAATAGTTAACATCTTAGATTAATCTTTCAAAATTCATCTAACACATGAACTATTAATTTTTCTAAATTTATTTTTATAGTACGATTTTTATTTGTTTTTTCAATGATTAAATAGGGCACTCTATCTATTAAGAGTGCCCTATTTTATTCAATTAGTCAATTTTGGACCTTTATAGGAGTTAATTACTTAACTTCTACAGTAGCTCCTGCTGCTTCTAATTTAGCTGCAACTTCTGCTGCTTCCTCTTTAGAAACACCTTCTTTAACTTTTGCTCCTTCTTCTTCAGCCATTGCTTTAGCTTCTTTAAGACCTAATCCAGTGATAGCTCTTAATTCTTTGATTACAGCAATTTTCTTTGCTCCTGCTGACATGATGATTACATCAAATTCAGTTTTCTCTTCTTCTGCTGCTCCACCTGCTGCTCCTGCTACTGCAACTGGTGCTGCTGCTGTTACTCCAAAATGATTTTCTAATGCTTCTACTACTTCTTTTAATTCTAATACAGTCATTGCTTCTAAATCAGCGATGAAAGCTTCTTTGTTAAATGCCATTTTTATATTCCTCCTAATTTTTATTTGACAGTCATTTTATGACTATCTATCGATTTTATTATTTTTGTTTTTTATATTTTTGATCTTTCGATCTATTTTCAAAGTCGAGAATTAAGCCTCTTCTTTTTTATCAGCGATAGCTACAACACCGTATGCTAACTTTCTGATTGGTCCTAACATTCCGTTTAAGATCATTGATAATAATGCATCTCTTGATGGTAAAGTTGCTAATGCTTCTATTTCAGAAATATCAACTCTTTTCCCTTCAGAGTAACCACCTTTGATGTTAAACAAATCTTTACCTTTAGTTTTACCAAATTCGTAAACAACTTTAGCTGGTGCTACTGCATCTTCATATCCAAACGCAAATGCTGTAGTTCCTTCTAAAAGATCGTCAAAAGAATCTTCTACACCTGCTTCTTGTAAAGCTATTTTGAATAATCTATTCTTAGCTACTAAGTATTCAGATCCAGTTTCTCTTAATTGCTTCTTGATCTCAGTATCTTCTTTAGCGTTGATACCTTGATAATCCACAAGAACGATTGTTTTAGCGTCTTTGATTTTTTGAGTTAATTCTACTACTGCTAATTTTTTTTGTTCAGTTGCCATTCTTCTAGTCACCTCCTCTTTAAATTAAAATAATCTCTGACTAAATGTTTAAGTAAAGACAGAGATCATTTCTGATAGGTGAGGTTATAAGCTTTGTATACAAAACGAATAAACCTCGGTAGGACTTACGACTTTCGCCACCTACTGTCTTTAGTTTAATTTATAGTTTAAAAAAGTTAAACTCAATTTAATTAAGCTTCTAAATATTTAGAAACTAGAACTGGATCAATTTTTACTCCAGGTCCCATTGTTAATGATAAAGCTACAGTTCTAAGGTATTGACCTTTAGCTGCTGAAGGCTTTAATCTGTTTATTTCAGCCATAAACGCTCTGAAGTTATCTTCAATTTGCTCAGGTGTGAAATTTACTTTTCCGATTCCAACATGAATAGATCCTAATTTATCTACTCTGAAAGCTAATTTACCTTTCTTGAATTCGCTTACTGCTTGTTCTACATTAGTAGTTACAGTTCCTGATTTAGGATTAGGCATTAATCCTTTTGTTCCTAAAGTTCTTCCTAATTTTCCTAACTTAGGCATCATGTCTGGTGTAGCGATTACTACATCAAAATCAAACCAACCTTTTTGGATATCTTCTATATAATCTGCTCCAGCGTAATCTGCTCCAGCATCTAATGCTTTTTGAACATTTTCACCTTGAGTTATTACTAATACTTTAGTTGTCTTACCTGAACCATGAGGTAATACTACTGTTCCTCTTACTTGTTGATCTGCATGTCTAGGATCTACTCCTAATCTTAATGCAACTTCAATAGTTTCTACGAAATTAGCAGTCTTAGTCTTAGCAACTAATTCTAATGCTTCTTTAACGTCATATAATTTAGTAGCATCTACTAATTTAGCTACTTCTACATATTTTTTAGCTTTTTTCTTTGCCATTATTACTTTTCCTCCTTATGTGGCTTAAGCGAACATCTGTCCTACCACTTAATTTATCAACAATGTGATTTTATGAAATTTAAAATTCAATTATCCTTCTACTTTGATTCCCATTGATCTAGCTGATCCTTTGATGATGCTCATAGCTGCCTCAATTGATCCAGCGTTTAAGTCAGGCATTTTAGTTTCTGCTATTTCTTTGATTTGTGCTTCAGTTACTGTTCCAGCAACTTCTTTTAAAGAATTTCCTGCTGCAGATTTGATTCCTGCTGCTTTCTTTAATAAATCAGATGCAGGTGGTGTTTTTAATACAAATGTGAAAGATCTGTCAGAATAAACTTTGATCTCTACTGGTATTATGAATCCCATCTTATCGTTAGTTTTTGAGTTAAATGCTTTACAAAACTCCATAATATTAACACCGTGTTGTCCTAATGCTGGTCCAACTGGTGGTGCAGGGTTTGCTTTTCCTGCTTGTAATTGTAATTTAATTAATCCGATTACGTCTTTTGCCATTTTTTGCTACCTCCATAATTTCCTTGTGGTTATAGTGATTGCTCTCCCACCTTTGAAAAGATTGTTTTCAAACAAATTAAGATGTTACTTTCTTAACTTCGTTTATCCCAATCTCTACAGGAGTCATTCTACCAAACATATCTACCATTACTTTTACTTTTCCGTGCTCTAAGTCAATATCATTAACTTCTCCAACACTTCCAACAAAACCGCCTTCAAGAAGTTCTACCATATCACCAATTTCGAAATCTACTATGATTTCTTCTTTTGGTTCAGGTTTTTCCTCTTCTCCTTCTTCACCTAAAGCTCTAAGGATAACTGCTACTTCCTCATCTTCCATAGGAATAGGCTCAGATCCAATACCTACAAATCCAGTTACACCGTTAGTGTTTCTAATTACATACCATGCATCAGAATCAACACTATACCATATACCTTCATCAGTTTCTTCTCTAACTGCTTCCATCTCTATCATTACATAACCTGGAAATAATTTTCTAAAGACGATTTTTTCTTTACCGTTCTTCACTTCTTTTATCTCTTCTTCAGGAACAACAATTCTAAAGACTTTGTCTGTTAATTCAAGTGTTTGAATTCTTTTTTCTAAGTCAGCTTTCACTTTTTTTTCATAACTAGAATATGTATGAATCATGTACCACTTTTTTTCTATTGTTCTTTCCATAAATTACCCTCCAAAAAAGGTACCTATCATCTTAAGTATCCTCGAAGCTACCACATCGAAAGCACCTACATAGATACTTACACCGATACTCATAGCTGCAACAAGTAGTGTTGACTTAACAATTTCATCTTTGTTAGGCCATACAACTTTCTTATATTCAGATTTAACTTCCTGTAATAAAGTTTTCATATTTTAACCACCTTAAGTATAAAATGGCAGTCCAGTAGGGACTCGAACCCTAAACCCACGGTTTTGGAGACCGTTACTCTACCAATTGAGCCACTGAACTGCATGTTGTTAAGCTGTGTTACCTAAGAATTACTTCTTAGTTTCTTTATGTACAGTTACTTTTTTGTCCCACTTACAGTATTTTTTTAATTCAATTCTACCATCTGTGTTTTTCTTGTTTTTAGAAGTACTGTAATTTCTTCTTTTACACTCTGTACATTCCATTAAAATGTTTACTCTCATTCTTTTACACCTCCACTCATCATATCGGAATTGTTATCCTCCCACAACTAATTGTGGTGCATGAGCCTAAAATTCGCTCACAAACATAGATAATAATATCATAGTATTTATAAAATGTCAATTATTTTCTAAATATTTTTATATCTTTTTTGTATAATTATTTTACTCTTCATAAAACCCAATAAATAAAAAACCCCTCGGCAATACCAAGGGGTTTTTGGAGAGAGTTATGAAAAAAGTATTTTCTTTTCACGCAACTATAATAACACACTCGTCTTAGATTATTCTTAATTTTAAAAAAACTTTATATTAGTCTTTAGAAAAAGTTATATCCTAATGTTAGAGAAACTAATTCTACATTATCTTCTCCACTTGGATTATTTTTTACTTCAGATATAGAATATAGTAATTCTGCTTGTAACGAACTTAAAAATTCCACTCCTACACCTATAGCACCATAAGCTCCTGAAGCTGCTTCTGACTTTCCATCATAATAATCAGTGCTATCATTTACCACATTATTAATTCCCAATCTAGCTACAATATATGGTTTTACAGCTACTGGAATTATATTAAATTTAGCAAATGCATATACAGGAACTGTATCATAACCTATGTTTTTTCCTGTTGTTCCAGAATTATCTGAATCAAATTTTAAATTTCCGTTATAAGCTATCCCTGCTCCTAAATCTACAAATCCTAAAACACCTTGACTTAATTCTAATCCAGCAGTATACCCTTGATCTGTTATCTTATTTTTTCCAGATCCATCTGTAACTCCACCTTTTACCCAAAGGTCTAGCGCCATAGCATTTATAGACATTACTGCAAACATTAGCACTAATAAAATTCTTTTTTTCATATTTTAACCTCCTATTTTACTACAATATTAACTATTCTTCCTGGAACAACAATTTTCTTTACAATGTTTTTTCCTTCTATATGTTTTATTACATTAGGAGCTGCTAGTGCTAACGCCTCTAATTCTTCTTTTGTAATAGATCTAGACACATCTAATGTAGCTCTTAATTTACCATTTACTTGGATACCAATTTGAACATCATCAGAAACTGTTAATTCTTCTACATGAGTTGGCCATTCTTCTTGGAATAACGAACCTGTTTCTCCTAACTCTTCCCATAATTCATCTGTAATATGAGGAACAAACGGAGATAACATTACAACTAAAGTTCTTACTGTTTCTGTAAACACTTTTTTAGATTCAGAAGTTACTTCATTTTTATCTAAAATATTTACTTTAAAATCCTGTAATTCATTGATAAGTTCCATAGTTGCTGCAATTGCAGTATTGAAATGGTAATTATCTTCTATAGATGATGTTACTTTTTTAATTGTTTGGTGTAATTTTCTAATAATTGCTTTATCTTCTTTAGAAACCTTCTCTAAATCTATACTACCTTTCTCAAAATATCCTTTATTTTCAACAACCATTCTCCAAACTCTATTTAAGAATCTAAAAGATCCTGCTAATCCATTTTCATTCCATTCTAATTCTTTTTCAGGTGGAGAAGCAAACATTGTAAATAATCTTGCAGCATCGGCACCATATTCTGTAATAATATGTAGTGGATCTACTCCATTATTTTTTGATTTCGACATTTTTTCTACTCTAGTAACTAACTCTTCACCACTTTCTTTAGAGTATACTTTTCCATCTCTGTGTTCTACTTGGTCTGGGAATAAATATGTAGAAGTACTTTTCTCATAATAAGAAGGTCCTAATACCATTCCTTGAGTTAATAATCTTTTGAAAGGTTCATCTGTAGATAAAAGTCCTAAATCTCTTAAAACTTTATGGAAGAATCTTGCATAAAGTAGATGCATTACAGCATGTTCTACCCCACCAATATATTGATCTACAGGAGACCACATATCAGCTATTTCTTTATCTATAGGTAATTCTGTGTTTTTAGGATCACAATATCTTAAATAATACCAAGAAGAGTCTACAAAAGTATCCATTGTATCTGTTTCTCTTGTTGCTTCTCCTCCACATTTTGGACATGTAGCTTTTTTAAATTGTTTAGAAGTTTCTAAAGGGTTTCCTGAACCAGAAAATTCAATATCCATAGGTAATTCAACTGGTAAGTTTTCATCCTTTTCCATTACTATTCCACACTTCTCACAATATATTGCAGGTATAGGAGTTCCCCAATATCTTTGTCTCGATACTCCCCAATCTTTCAATCTATATTTTACAGTTCTTTCTCCAAAGCCTTTTTCTTCTACATATTCTGCTATTTTTGTTAAAGCTTCTTTAGATGGCATCCCATTAAAACTTTCTGAATTAGTCATTACTCCTCTTCCAGTAAAAGCTTCTTTCATTTCGTTAACATCTAATTTTATCTCTTCTTTTGTTTTCTTATCTACTGGATTTATTACTACAGTTATTGGTAAATCATATTTTTTAGCAAAAGCAAAATCCCTTTCATCATGGGCTGGAACTGCCATTACTGCCCCTGTTCCATAATTCATAAGTACATAGTCAGCAATCCATAATTCTACTTTTTTTCCATTAATAGGGTTAATTACATATCTTCCTGTAAATACACCATTTTTTTCTTTACCTTCAGCTGTTCTGTCTATAATATCTTCATTTTTCATAGCTTCTACAACTTCTTTTATTTCTGGTTTTTCAGCTAATATATCTGATACCATTGGGTGTTCAGGAGCTATTACACAATAAGTTACTCCATATAATGTATCAATTCTAGTAGTAAACATAGGTAATTTTTCATCTTTTCCTTCTACATCAAATACTATCTCTGTACCAAAAGATTTTCCTATCCAGTTTTTTTGCATTGCAATTACTTTTTCAGGCCATCCTTCTTTTATTTCTTGATGTCCCTTTAATAATTCATCTGCGTAATTTGTAATTTTAAAGAACCATTGATTTAATTCTTTTTGAATTACATCTGTATCACCATGTCTCCAACATTTACCATTTTCAACTTGTTCATTAGCCAAAACTGTATCACATTTTGGACACCAGTTAACTGTTGAATTTTTTCTATAAACTAGTCCTTTTTCATACATTCTCTTGAAAATCCACTGATTCCATTTATAATATTCTGGCTTATAAGAAGCTATTTCTCTATCCCAATCATAAGAAAGTCCTAACATCTTTAATTGCTCTTTCATATATTCAATATTTTGAACTGTCCATGTTGCTGGGTGTGCTCCATTTTGTATAGCAGCATTTTCTGCTGGTAACCCAAAAGAGTCCCATCCCATTGGATGTAAAACATTGAATCCCTTCATTGTTTTATATCTAGCAATTACATCTCCTATTGTATAATTTCTAACATGTCCCATATGTAATTTTCCTGAAGGAAATGGTAACATTTCTAATACATAATAGTTTTCTTTTCCTTCTACTTTATTTTCTGTTTTAAATATCTTTTTTTCTTCCCAA
>QNYN01000199.1 GCA_003973585.1 Fusobacteriota bacterium
TCCTATATAAAGAGGCGCTATTGCACCAGGGAAAACTACTAAATCTCTAGTAGGTATAAATGTAATTCTATTCATAATTATATAATCGCCTCCCAAACAGCAATTGCTGGATGTTTTTGTTAATTCTTTTTTAATCTTTTAGTTTTTTCTATAATCACTGCTTTTGTAGGGTTATTTACAGATTCTTCTGTAATAATTACCTTTTCAACAGTAGGTTTAGAAGGTATTTCATACATTAAATCAAGCATTGCACTTTCCATAAGAGCACGAAGTCCACGAGCACCAATTTTTCTCTTAAGAGCTAATTCAGCCATTTTTTTAAGAGCTTCTTCTTCGAATTCTAACTCTACATTTTCTAATTCAAAGAATTTTTTATATTGTTTAACTAATGCATTTTTAGGTTTAGTTAAAATTTCAATTAATGCTTTTTCATCTAAGTTATTAAGGGTTGTAATAACAGGAAATCTTCCGATTAATTCTGGTATTAGTCCTCTTTTTACTAAATCTTCAGGTAAAACTCTCATGAAAGTTTCTCCTTCTTTTTCATTAGTATCTTTAGATAGTTTAGCACCAAATCCCATAACTTTTTTATTATCTCTAGATTTAATTACTTTTTCTAATCCTTCAAAAGCTCCTCCAACAATAAATAATATATTTTTAGTATTTATTTTTACAAGAGGTTGATTAGGGTGTTTTCTTCCACCTTGTGGCGGAACTTGAGCTTCTGTACCTTCTACTATTTTTAATAGAGCTTGTTGAACCCCTTCACCAGAAACATCACGAGTAATAGACATATTTTCAGATTTTCTAGCAACTTTATCAATCTCATCGATATAAATAATTCCTCTTTCAGCAGCTTCTACATCATAGTCAGCAGCTTCTAATAGTCTTACTAGTACATTTTCTACATCATCTCCTACATAACCAGCTTCAGTTAAAGTAGTAGCATCTGCTATTGCAAATGGAACATGTAATGTACGAGCTAAAGTTTCTGCTAAATATGTTTTTCCAGAACCAGTAGGCCCAATAAGTAAAACATTAGATTTTTGTAATTCAACATCACCAGTTTTATCTTTATGTTTTATTCTCTTATAATGATTGTATACAGATACAGCTAGTACTTTTTTAGCAGCATCTTGACCAATTACATATTCATCTAATTTAGCCTTAATTTCTTTAGGCGTCATTAAATTAATATCTTCAAATGGTTCTCCTACAGGAGTTCCCATCTCTATTTTCATATCTTCTATTAGCATTCCACATGCCTCTATACATTCATCACAAATATTAGCTCCTGGAGCTGTTATTAATCTAGCAACTTCTTTTTCAGATTTCCCACAAAAAGAACATCTTTGAGTTTCTTTTTTTGCCATTATCTCTCACCTTCTACAAATACTCTATCAATAAGACCATATTTCATAGCTTCTTCAGCAGTCATAAAATTATCTCTTTCAGTATCTTTTTTTACTTGTTTAATAGTTTTACCAGTTGTTTCAGCAATTATTTTAGAAGTTAATTCCTTCATTCTAAGGATTTCTTTAGCTTGAATCTCAATATCAGTTGCTTGACCTTGAGCTCCTCCTAATGGTTGATGAATCATCACTCTAGCATTAGGTAGTGCAAATCTTTTACCAGGTGTACCAGCTGTAAGTAATAGTGCTCCCATAGATGCAGCTTGTCCAATACATACTGTTTGCACATCAGGTTTAATATATTTCATAGTATCATAAATTGCCATTCCAGCAGTAATAACTCCCCCTGGACTGTTAATATACATTATAATATCTTGATCTGGTGCATCTGCTTCTAAAAATAATAATTGTGCTACGATAGAATTAGCAACTAAATCATTGATTTCAGTTCCTAAAAATATAATTCTATCTTTTAATAACCTAGAATATATGTCATAGGCTCTTTCGCCTTTTCCAGTGTTTTCAATAACTGTAGGATTATACATAAATTTTCCCTCCTAATAAATTAATTTATAGTTGAAAATGGATAATTAAAATATCTATTATCATATAAATCATCAAAAAAATTAATGATTTATAAAACAAAATCATCCATACCTTCTCCTATTTTTAGGAGAAGGTGCCAAAGTGGCGGATGAAAGTTTTAATTATTTAGCTTGCTCTTCAATAAACTCAACAGTTTTTTGCATAGTAGCATCAATTTTTAAATTAGCTTTAAAGTTTTCTAAGTTGTTTGCCTTAGTTAACTCTTCTTTTAATTTTTCAACATCCATGTTATACATAGAAGCAACTTCTGCTAATTTACCTTCTAATTCTTCTTCAGATAATTGAATATTTTCAATTTTAGCAATCTCATCTAAGATTAAGTCTAACTTGATTTTTTCAATTGCCATAGGTCTAACTTGTTCAGTTAATTGCTCCATAGTAGATCCTGACATTTGTAAATACATCTCTAAGTTCATACCTTGAGATTTTAATTGGTTTTCCATTTCAGCTATTCTACCTCTAACTTCTCTAGTAATCATAGATTCAGGTAAGTTGATTTCTGTATTAGCTAAGATTTGGTTAAGTAAAGCTTGTCTATACTCACCTTGGATTCTTTTTTCTTCTCTATTTTTAATTTCATCAGCTTTTTTAGCTTTTAAATCTTCTACAGATTCAAATCCAGCTTCTTTTGCAAATTCATCATTTAATTCAGGAGTTTTAGTAACTTTAATTCCATTAACTTTTACTTTAAAAGTAGCTTCTTTTCCAGCTAAGTTTTCAGCATGATATTCAGTTGGGAATGTTACTTTAATTTCTCCTTCTTGTCCTTTTTCATATCCTACTAATTGATCTTCAAAAGTATCGATGAAAGATTTAGTTCCTAACTTTAACATATGAGAATCAGCTTTTCCACCTTCGAAAGCTACACCATCAACAAATCCTTCAAATGCAAGATCTAAAGTATCTCCAGTTTCTGCTTTATGTCCTTCAGGTGCATCTTCTAATGAAGATTTTTGAGAAACCATCATTTCAATTTCTTTATTTACTAACTCATCATTCATTTCAAATGATTCTTTAGTAGCTTCTAATCCTTTATATTCTCCTAATTTAATTTCAGGGAATACTTCCACTGTAAATGTAACTTCGAATTTATCTCCGTCTAATTTAACATCTGTTGTTTTAATATAATCAACAGGATTGATGTTTCCATCTTTTAATATAGTTTCATAATGCCCTTTTAAGATAGCATCAGTAACTTCTTCTTTGATAACTCCTTCATAGTGAGATTCAATTGCAGATGCAGGAGCATGTCCCTTTCTAAATCCAGGAATTTCAGCATCTTTAGCAATTTTATCTATTGCTTTTTTCTTTGCATCAGCAACTTCAGCACCTTCTACTTTTAATGTGATTTCTACTACAGAGTTGTCTAAATTTTTAACTTCGTAATTCATATTTTTTGTTCCTCCTAATATTATGTATATTTATAATTTAATGCATATAGCACTTATTACTTAATTTTTTATAGCTTCAAAATCCTTTATCTTAAGCTGAATAAAAGTATTGTTATTATAACAAACTTTTTCAGGATAATAAGCTATTTTAAAAGTGTGAGTTTCATAATCTATTTCATCTATTTTTCGTGCTAGATTAAATCCAACAGCAGAATATAGTTTACCATTTTTTTCTACAAAAGTTTTAAAATGTTTTTCTTCTATACCAAATGTTTTCAATCTTATAAATTTTAAATTGTTATCTACAAATAGTGGGTATGGATTACCAGTTCCAAAAGGGGCTACTTTTTGTAGCTGATTTATAAAATCATCATCGACCATTTCTAAAGAATAATTATAGTCGATTTTCAAAATCCCTTTTTTTGATTTTTTTATTGATTCACTAATACCCTTAGCTATTTTTTTACCTACAATATCAATTTTATTTTTTTCAACAATAAATCCAGCTGCTAAATCATGCCCACCAAATCTTATCAAATCTTCAGAAATATTATTTAAAATATCAAATATATTTATTCCAGCAACACTTCTACATGATGCTTTTCCAAAATCATCTTGTAATGAAATGAGGACAACAGGAATATTATATCGTATAGATAGCCTACTTGCAACAACTCCGATAACACCTGGATGCCAATTTTCAGATTTTAAAAATAAGTATGTTAATTTTCCTTTACTTTTTAAAATTTTAATTTCTTCATCAATTTCATTAAAAATAGCTCTTTCTAAGACTCGTCTTTTATTGTTAGAACTTTTCATTTCTTCGATAATAGAATATAACTTACTATCATCTTTTTCTAAAAAGAAGTCAGCACCAGTTCGAGACTTTCCTATTCTACCTAATGCATTTAGTAAAGGAGAGATAAAAAAACTTATATCGGTAGTGCTAAGCTCATTAGAAGAAAGTTTTAAATATTTCAGTAATAGTTTAAGACCTTCTACTTTAGTATTTTTAAGAGCTTTTAGACCATTCTTTACAATAATTCTATTTTCATCTATAAGGGGCATTACATCAGCAATTGTCCCTATCATAACTATATCTAGATAATCATATAAAGGTTTAGTATCTAATTTTAATTTTTCATAAATAGCACAGGCAACTTTAAAAGCAACTCCAGCACCAGATAAATAATTGAAATTATAATTGTCACATAATTTTGGATTTATTATTAAAAGATCTTCTTTTTTTTCTTTTATTATTTTATGATGATCGGTAATAATTACTTTGATACCTAAAGAAGTAGCATATTCAACATCTTCTATAGAATTAATTCCAGTATCGACTGTTATAATTACTTTTCCGTTTCTTTCGTTAACATAATCTATTGCTTTTTTATTTAGACCATAACCTTCATCCATCCTATTAGGAATATAATATGAAGTATCAATTCCAGCTAAATTAAGTGTAATAGTTAAGTAGACAGAAGCTGTAATACCGTCTACATCATAATCACCATAGATGAATATTTTATCGTCGTTATTACGGGCTTCTTCTACTATATTTACAACTTCATCCATCCTTTTAAAATCAAATGGATCTCTTAAATCTTCTATATCTGATCTTAAAAATTTCTGAATATCTGTATTAGAACTAATACCACGAGCTAGGAGAAGTTTAACTACTTCTCTAGAAAGATTATGTTTACGAACTATGTCTTCTACTTGGGATTCATCATATGTATTATATTCCCAATACACAATCTTTACCCCCTAATTATTGACTTTATCAATTAAGTTAGATATTTTTATTGCTTTAGCTACAGTATCATCTAAATGCACCCTAATTTCAGGGACATATCTAAGATTAGTTTCTTCAGCTACTTTTTTTCTTAAAAATTTACGGATTTCATTTAATCCTTCTAGAACTACTGATTCATCAACAGTATTATCTCCTATAGATAATACACTAAAAAATACATCAGCATATCTAAGATCATCTGTAACATCTATTTTAGTTACAGAGACCATTCCTTGTATTTTAGGATTTTTTACTTCCATAAACAAGGCATTTGATATTATTCTTGTCATTTGTTTTTCTATTCCTAATAATCTTTGTCTTCTCATATTACTTCACATCTTTTAAAGTTCTTTGAATTTCGTCAATTTTATATGCTTCTACAATATCCCCTTCTTTAATATCATTAAAGTTTTTGATATTTAATCCACATTCTTGACCAACGATAACCTCTTTTGCATCATCTTGATATCTTTTTAGTGAAGCTAATTCACCATCGTATATCATAACACCATTTCTAAGAATTCTTATTTTTGAATCAGCATATATTTTTCCATCTTCCACATAACAACCAGCAATGTTTCCGATTTTTGATACTTTAAATACTTTTTTGATCTCAATTCTTCCTAGATAAACTTCTTTAAATTCAGGATCTAACATTCCAGATAAAGCTTTTTCAATATCTTCTACTATTTGATAAATAATAGATGAAGTTCTAATCTCAACTCCAGCTTTCTCTGCATTTTTCATAGCCTTTGTAGTAGGTCTTACATTAAATCCTAAGATAATAGCATTAGAAGTTTCAGCTAGTCTAATATCAGTTTCTGAGATTGCTCCAGTTGTAGCTTGGATGATGTTTACAGCTACTTCAGAAGTTGATAATTTATTTAGTGATTCTTTAAGTGCTTGAACAGAACCTTTTGAATCAGCTCTAATAATAAGATTTAATTCTTTTAAATTTATCTCGTCCATATGTTGAGATAATACTTCTAATGAAATATGTTTTTTCTTATTTTGATCATTTAATTTTCTGTCTTTTTCAACTTCTTCTACAATTCTTCTAGCATGTTGTTCATTTTGAACTACATACATAACATCCCCAGCTTCTGGAACAGTGTTAAATCCAATTACTTCAGCAGGTTGAGAAAGTCCGATTTTATTAACTTTTTCACCTTTATCATTTACTAATGCTCTTACTTTACCATAAGATTCACCTGCAACAATAATATCACCAATTTTTAAAGTACCTTCTTGTACAAGTACATCAGCAATAGGCCCAACTTTTGAATCTAAACGAGATTCCATAACTACACCTTTAGCTCTCTTTTTAGGGTTTCCTTTTAATTCAAGCATTTCTGCTGTAATTAATATTGTATCTAAGATACCTTCCAAATTTTGTCTGAATTTAGCTGAAATTTCGATAAATTCTACATCTCCACCCCATTCAACAGGAACTAAACCATGTTCCATTAATTCATTTTTTACTCTAGAAGGATCAGCACCATCTTTATCAATTTTATTTACAGCTATGATAATAGGAACATCAGCTGATTTTGCATGGGAAATAGCTTCTACAGTTTGAGGCATTACACCATCATCAGCAGCAACTACTAATATAGCAATATCAGTAACTTGAGCTCCCCTAGCTCTCATTTCAGTAAAGGCCTCATGACCTGGAGTATCTACAAATGTAATTAATTTTCCATCTTTTTTAATTTGGTATGCACCAATTTTTTGAGTGATTCCACCAGCTTCTCCATCTGCAACATTTGCTTCTCTGATTGCATCTAATAAAGAAGTTTTTCCATGGTCAACATGTCCCATAATAGTTATGATAGGAGCTCTTGTAACTAAATCAGATTCTCTATCTTCAATTTCTAAGTTGAATTTATCTCCAAACGCCATTTCTTCAATTTCTTCTTCTTCAATAATTGCATCATAATCTTCAGCTAATTCTTCAGCTAATTCTAGATCGATAGTACTATTGATAGTCAGCATTTGTCCCTTTAAGAATAATTTTTTAATAAGCTCAGATGCATTAACACCTAATTTCTCAGCAAAGTTACCTAAAGTAATTTCACCATGGAATTTTATTAATTTAACTCCATCTTCTTCAATAACTTCGTCTTCAATTTCTTCAGCTTTATTCATCTTAAATTCGTTTCTTTTACCTTTTTTCTTTTTAGTTTTTTTCTCTTTAGGTTCTTTAGTTTTTTTCTCTTTTACTTTAGTTTTTTTCTTCTTTTTTTTCTTTTTATCATTATTAGAATTATCTTCATTTTCTTGATTGTCATTTTTAAAGTGTTTTTCAACTTTAGAAACTTGATCCTCAGTTAGACCTGAAAGATGAGATTTTACTTCTAATCCTAATTCTTTTAATATATTTAAAAATTCTTTATTTGTTTTTTCGTATTTTTTTGCTAATTCGTGTACTCTTATCTTCATATAATACCTCCGAGTATTTATTCAGTCATACCACGAGCAACCTTCTTACTTTTTATACCTATTAAATTGACTTCAGGTTTATCAAAAATTGCACCTAATTGCATTTTTGATCCGTAATGAATATATTTTATATTATGTTCCCGTGCTAATCTTGTAATTCTTTTATCATTTTTTTCACTGATATCTTCAGCAATAATTAAAAAATGTATTTTCTTAATATCTTCTCTAACCATGTTTATTCCAAAACTTAAAAATTCAGAATTTTTCATGGTATTCAAGATACTCAAATAGTCTTTTTGAGCTTTTTTTACAGTAGTAGCCATTTTATATAAATCTTCGTTAGATAAATTTATTTTTTTATTTTTAGCTAGCCTTTTTAAACATTCATGAGATTTACAAACATATGTTCCTCTAGCTTGAATAGTTTGAGTACTATCATATTGATATTTCCCATCTACTTCTGCTATTCTAAAAAGGTCTTTTTTTTCGTGCTTTTCTCTACAAACAAGACATGTTCTAATTGGAATATTATTCATTTTCTCCCTCAACATTATTTTCAATAGACGATTCTTCATCTTCTAATAAGTCTTCATAAGTTTTAATATCTACTCTCATTCCAGTTAATTTTGCAGCTAATCTTGCATTTTGTCCAGCTTTACCAATTGCTAATGATAATTGGTCTTTATGAACAATAACTCTAGCAGTTTCACCATCATCTAAGATTTCTACAGAGACTACTTGAGCAGGGCTAAGTGCAGCTTTAACAAATTCTTTTTTGTCTTCTTTCCATTCGATGATATCTATTTTTTCACCATTTAGTTCATCTACAATATTTCTAATTCTAAGTCCCTTTTGCCCAATACAAGCACCAACAGTATCTATATCTTTGTTTTCAGAATATACTGCTACTTTAGCTCTTGATCCAGCTTCTCTAACAACAGACTTTAATTCGATAATTCCCTCTTCTATCTCAGGAACTTCTAATTCAAATAATTTTTTAAGAAAATCATCGTGTTTTCTTGAAATTATTATCTTTGGATATTTATTAGTCTTTTCAACTTCAGCAACATATACTTTTATCCTGTCACCAACAACATATCTATCTGCTGGAGATTGCTCTTGAATTGTTAATACTGCTTCTTTTGAATCGAATTCAATATGAATATTTCTTTTTTCATCGATTCTTCTAATAATTCCATTTAACATTTGATGTTCATATGCTTTGAAATTATCATATAAATGTTGTCTTTCAGCCTCACGAACTTTTTGAATTACAATTTGTTTACCATTTTGAATTGCATTTCTTTTGAATTCTTCACAATTTTCTTCAATTTCGACAATATCACCAAGTTTTGATCTTTTCTTTCCAGGTATTTTTTGAGCTTCAGAAAGTTCAATTTCTAATTCATCATCTTCAACTTCTTCAACTACAGTTTTAGGAACAGCTATAACTATTTTAGCTTTCTTTTCATCGATCCTTACTGATAAATTGTCATATTCTCCATAGTTTTTCTTGTATGCAGCTAAGATAGCTTGCTCTATTGTTTCGATTAGTTCTTCTTTACTAATCCCTTTTTCTTTTTCTAATTCATCTAGTGCTTCTAAGAAAATCTTAAAATCTTTTTTAGTCACTTTTGACCTCCTACTTTTCTTTAATTAAATCTTAAAATTCAAAAACAATGTTTGCCTTTTTAACTTCATCAAAAGGAATTTCCAAAGTTTTTTCACCAACATTTAAAAATATTACTGAGTTTTCAAATTTTTCTAATATTCCAGTCCAATTTCGAGAATCATCAATTTTATGTTTTAATATAACTTTGATTTTTTCCCCTGAAAATCTTGTGAAGTCTTTTTCTTTTTTTAGTGGTCTTTCTAGCCCAGGAGAAGATATTTCTAAGAAAAACTTATCTTCAATTAATAAGTCAACATCTTCTGATATGCTATTACTAACAGTAGCACATTCATCTAAAGAGATCTCACCATCGATTTTTTCAAGATAAATCCTCAAAAACCAATATGCACCATCTTGAAGATATTCCATATCAACTAACTCTAACTCCATAGGTTCAATTACAGGAAAAAGTAATGATTCAACTTTTTTTAACAGTTCTTCATTTTTTTGTTTTGCCATTTTTTCACCTCACTTCTAAAAGACTAGGGAGAGAACCTCTCAGCCCTCTCCCTCCTTTTCATATTATTTAATTCTTCATACATCAGTTTACCATAATTTATAGATAATAGCAAGATTTATAGAAGTTATTTATTTACTTTTTTTCTTTTTTTATGATATTATAACAGTTGAATTTGTGAAAATATTAGTTAATGTTATTTTCACTTAAATTATTTATTTGGAGGAAAGAAAATGCATAAAATTACAGGAAAAACTAAATATTTGTTGGGATTACAACATGTATTAGCTATGTTTGGTGCTACAGTTTTAGTACCATTTTTAACAGGATTAAATCCGTCAATTGCACTTTTAGCAGCAGGTGGAGGGACATTATTATTTCATTTTTGCACAAAAAAAATAGTTCCAGTATTTTTAGGATCTAGTTTTGCATTTATAGGAGCTATTTCTTTAGTTTTAAAACATGATGGAATAGGTGCTGTAAAGGCTGGTGTTATATCAGCAGGAGCAATATACATATTAATGTCACTAGTAATTATAATTTTTGGTGTTGACAAAGTTAAATCATTTTTTCCACCTATAGTTGTAGGTCCTATTATAATGGTAATAGGTCTTAGGATGAGTCCAGTTGCCTTAGGAATGGTAGGATATAACAATGGAACATTTGAATTAAAGGGATTAATTATTGCATTAGCAGTTATAACTACAATGGTAACGATTTCTGTTTTAGAAAAGTCTTTTTTTAAATTAGTACCTATCCTTATTTCAGTAATTGTAGGTTATGTACTAGCAATTATATTTGGATTAGTAGATTTTACTCCAATTGCAAATGCTAAATGGATTGGATTTACAGATAGTGCTCTAAAAGATCTTACTACTATGCCTAATTTTTCGTGGTCATCTGTTATTGCAATAGCTCCTATTGCCTTAGTAGTATTTATTGAGCACATTGGAGATATAACTACTAATGGAGCTGTAGTTGGAAAAAACTTTTTTGATGAGCCAGGAATACATAGAACGATTTTAGGGGATGGAATAGCTACAGTTTTTGCAGGATTTATAGGTGGACCTGCTAATACAACTTATGGAGAAAATACAGGGGTATTAGCAGTAACAAAGGTATACGATCCAGCTGTTTTAAGAATAGCAGCAGTTTATGCAATTATACTGTCATGCATAGGAAAATTTGGAGCTGTTCTTCAAACTATACCAACTTCTGTTATGGGAGGAGTATCAATTATCCTATTTGGAATGATTTCAAGTGTAGGAGTAAGAACATTGATTGAAGCTAAATTAGATTTTGCTCATTCAAGAAACTTAATAATTGCATCTCTTATCTTTGTTTTAGGAATAGCAATTAGCAATGTAGTTATTTGGGAGACAATTTCATTATCAGGATTAGCAGTAGCAGCTATTGTAGGAGTAACATTAAATAAAATTTTACCTCAAAATATATAATTATTTATGAAAAATAAAGATTTAGGTAGCCATTGGTTACCTATTTTTTTTAAGTGTAAATTAAATTTAGTATTGACATATAAAAAAAATAGTATATACTTCTAGTAAAACTTTGCAGAATTTTATTAATTTTTGAGAATTTTAAAAAAATAACATTGACGAATTAAGAATTTTCTGTATAATATAAGAACAGAAAGAATAAATACAAATCAAGAAAAGGATGTGATATGAATGAGTACAGAAGAAAACAGAGGACAGTGGGGATCACGTTCAGGATTTATCCTGGCAGCTATTGGATCAGCTATTGGATTAGGAAACATTTGGAGATTTCCTTATGTAGCAGCAAGTAATGGTGGAGGAGCATTTTTAATTCCTTACCTAGTAGCATTATTTACAGCAGGAATTCCATTATTAATTTTAGAATTTGCAATGGGACACAAGATTAGATCAAGTGCACCAGGAGTATTTGCCAAATTAAACAGAAAATATGAAGCTATTGGATGGTTTCAAACTTTAATTGCGTTCTTTATAACAACATATTATGTAGTTATTATTGCATGGTCGTTTAGTTATATGTTCTTCGCATTTACAGGTGCTTGGGGATCTGATCCAAAGGCTTTCTTATTTGGGGATTATCTTAACTTAACTGATGCTCCATTACACTTAGGAGGACTTAACTTAAAAGTTGCAGTTCCGTTATTATTAGTTTGGGCAATTAACTACGGTGTTCTTAGAATGGGTGTAAAAGATGGGTTAGAAAAAGCAAACAAAGTATTTATGCCGTTATTAATCGTTGCATTATTAGTTATTGTAGTTAGAGGAGTTACTTTACCAGGAGCTATGGATGGATTAGATTATTTCTTCTCACCTGACTTTAGTAAACTTTCAGATCCTAATGTTTGGTTAGCAGCTTATGGACAAATCTTTTTCTCATTAAGTATTTGTTTTGCAATCATGTATGCATATGCAAGTTACTTACCAAAGAAATCTGATATTGTAAACAATGCATTTATGACAGGTTTAGGAAACTGTAGTTTTAGTTTAATTTCTGGAATCGGAGTTTTCTCTATCTTAGGATTTATGGCACATACACAAGGTGTAAGTGTAGCAGAAGTATCAACAGCAGGTGTTGGATTAGCATTTATCGTATTCCCAGAAGCAATTAACCAATTACCTGGAATGAATGGATTAATAGGTGCTGTATTCTTTATTACGCTAATTTTTGCTGGATTATCTTCATCAATGTCTATCATGGAAGCAGTTGTAGCAGCCATTGCAGATAAATTTAATGTAACAAGAACACAAGCATTAAACAGATTTGCAATCACTTCTGGAATCTTATCATTATTAGTAGCTACTGATGGTGGATTATATGTTTTAGATATCGTTGACTATGCTACAAACCAATATGGAATAGTAATAGCAGGTATATTAGAATTATTAGTATTAGGATGGTTATTTAACCTTGAAAGTGTTAGAAAATATGTAAATGAATTATCAGATTTCCCAGTTGGAAAATGGTGGATCTATGCAATAAAAGCAACATCTTTCATCCTTATGATAATTTTAGCTCTTAAAATAAAAGGTGAAATTGTATCTCCATATGAGGGGTATTCTTGGACAGCATTAGCAGTTTATGGATTAGGAGTTATGGTAATTATAACAGCTGGATCATTTATACTTAGTAATAAAAAAGCTTCAGATGAATTCGAAAAGAATATTTATAGTGGAACTTTAGATGATATAAAAGTGGAAGATTAATTACAAAAATAAAAAAATTAGGAGGTACATATTATGAGTACTGGTGCTATTATAGTTGCAATTTGTAGTGGAATACTTTTATGGGGTGGATTTGGGATCTGTTTAAAAATCGCTATGAAACCTGAAAATAAATAAATTTAAACTTAAAAAGGAACTTCTAAATTAGGAGTTCCTTTTTTGTTTTAAAATTTTTTTATATTATTTTAGTAGTCCAATCTTCTACATTCCATACTTCAGTCACAATATCCATATAGAAATCAGGCTCATGACTTACCATAAATATTGTTCCTTTAAATTCAATTAATGCCCTCTTAAGTTCATTTTTTGCATCGATATCCAAATGATTTGTAGGTTCATCTAAAACTAAAAAGTTGATTTCTCTATTCATAATTTTAGCTAATCTCACCTTAGCATTTTCCCCACCGGATAAAGCTCTCATCCTTGTTCCTATATGATCTTTAGTCAGACCACATCTAGCAAGAGCAGATCTTACTTCACCATTTGTATATGAAGGAAATTCATCCCAAAATTCATCTAATGCAGTTTTACTACTTTCACTTTCTTCTTGTTTAAAATATCCAACTTCTAAAAATTGTCCTTTTTCTATTTCACCAGAAACTCTAGTATTAGCCCCTCCCTCTGAATCTTTAGTTATCCCCCGGCTTCGTGGTGTCATTAAAAATAACGCATCATTTAAAATATTGCGATCTTTTGTTTTTGATTTTTTCATTTCACCCAATGCCTGCTCAAAAGATTCTAAAAATTTATTT
>QNYN01000122.1 GCA_003973585.1 Fusobacteriota bacterium
ATCTACTTATAGTAGTTTTTATAGTAACTCTTACGATAGTTCATGTGATAGCTCTTATTATTAAATTTTATTAAAAGGACATTTGTAGATGTCTTTTTTTTATTTTCTAATTTTTGACCCTCTAATTTCCCAAATAAAGGCTTTTAATTTTTAAAATGTGATGTTAGGTTGAAAGAACCTTTTAAAATTGAAAATAAAGGGAAAATATGATAAAATATAGGAGTTATGTTTTGTTTAATTCTAAATTATATTAATTTAGAAAATAAAAGGAAAAAAGGAGGAAAATTTTGGAAAAAATAAAAATTACAACGGAGTTTATCAAGCTAGATCAACTACTAAAATTAGCTAGTTTAGCTGGTAGTGGTTCAGATGCTAAACACTTTATTACAGAAGGTATGGTAAAGGTAAATGGTGAAGTAGAAATTAGAAGAGGTAAAAAAATCCGTGTAGGAGATATAATAGAATTTGAAGGAAATAAGATAGAAGTTATAGCATAAGAGGTGTATCGATGCAAATCCTAGATATGAATATAGTAAATTTTAGAAACCTAAAAGACAAACATCTAGAATTTGATCGTAGATTTAATTTGTTTTTAGGAAAAAACGGTCAAGGTAAAACTTCTATATTAGAAGCAGTCTATTTTACAGTAACAGGTAAAAGCTTTAGAACTAAAAAAAATAAAGAGATGATTAAATATGGATTTCATAAAATGGGATCTTTTGTTAACTATGAAGATAGGGTAGCTTTAAAATCTATTTCAGTAAAAACCGATGAAAGCAAAAAAGTATATTCTTATAATAGAAAAAAAATAAAATATGGTGAATTTTTAGGGAAATTGAATATTATTTCTTTTATTCCAGAAGATATAGAGCTCATTGTTGGATCACCCAGTATAAGAAGATCGTTTTTTGATTATGAAATAGCTCAAGCAGACCCAGAATATTATCGTTATTTAAAATCTGTTTCAAAATTATTAAAATTTAGAAATAAATATTTAAAGGCTAGAAATACTAGGGATCCTATGTTTGAAATTTATAATCTAGAATTTATAAAATACGCTTCATTAGTTATAAAAAAAAGAGTAGATTATGTAAAAAATGTTTCTAGGTTATTATCTTTAAACTATCGAAAATTATTTGATGGAGAAAAAGAATTAACATTAGGTTATAAATCATTTTTAGGAGAATTAAGATCTCCTACTCTAGAAGAAATAGAAGGTAAAATTAAGAAAAACTATGAAAAAGTAAAAGATCGTGAATTACGGTATGGATACTCTCTTATAGGACCTCAAAGGGATGACTTTTTATTTTTATTAGATACAAAAGAAGCTAAATCATACTCCTCTCAAGGGGAAAAAAAATCAATAGTATTTGCACTTAAAATTTCAGAAATAGATATGATTATAAAAGAAAAAAAAGAAACTCCTATATTTATTATCGATGATATTTCTTCTTATTTTGACTCTATAAGAAAAGAAAATATCTTGAAATATTTCAAAAAAAGAGAAATTCAGTTATTTATTAGTTCTACCTCAGATTTAGAGATAGATGCTAAAAGATTTTATGTATATAGAGGTGAAATAAGTGACGAAGAATTTAGTTGATGTAAAAGATTTAATAGATGCAGGAATAACTAAAAGTCGCCCTTTAAAAGAAGGTATTTTAAAGTCGGAATGGGATAAAATCGTAGGAGATTTATCAAAAAAAAGTTTTGTTCTTTTTTTAAAAGATAAAAAAGTTTTTGTAGGTGTTGAAAATTCCATATGGATTCAGCAATTAAATTTTCAAAAAAAAGAGATTATAAAAAAAATCAATGAACTTTTTGGTGAAGAATATGTAAAAGACTTGATTTTTAAAATTGGGAGAAAAAATACAGAAGATTATTTTTTAGAAGATAATGAAGAAATTCATGAGGAAGAAATAGATTTAGATACTGTTAAATTAACAGAAGAAGAATATATAAAAATAGAAAAAGAGTTAGAAGAAATAGAAGATAAAGAGATAAAAAAAAGAACTAAAGATATTTTGGAAAAATCATATAAAAGAAAAAAATATTTAAAATTACATGGATATAGAAAGTGTCAATGTGGCATTTATTATAGTTCCGAAGAGCCTAAATGTGCTATATGTATAAATAAAGAAGTTTTGAAATTAGAAGAAACTCTCATGAAAGCATTTAAAAATAAAAAGTTATTAAATTATCTTCAAGCTAAAGAAAAATTTAAAAATCTTACAGAAAAAGAATACGAAAGAATAAAGATAAAAAAATTATCTAAAATAAAAAAGAATATAGATATTTATATTAAATCAAAAAATTTAGATAAAGCATTGGAATTATCTAAATTATATTTAACAATAGATCTTGGAAACACAGATAAAGATTATATAGATAAAAGAGCAAAAGAATTTTTAGAAATAATGTGTACTAGCAAAAAAAATTAAAGGATCAATTATCGATTACAAATTAATAAAAAAGTAAGAGATAATTAGGAGGGTAAATTAGAATGAGTAATAATTATAAAGCAGAAGACATTACGATTTTAGAAGGTCTAGAAGCAGTTAGAAAAAGACCTGGGATGTATATTGGTTCAACTTCAGAAAGAGGATTACACCATTTAGTATGGGAAGTAGTAGATAACTCAGTAGATGAAGCATTAGCAGGATATTGTAATAAGATAACTATCAATGTATTAGAAGATAATGTTATTGAAGTAATAGATAATGGTAGAGGAATTCCTACAGGAATCCATCCAAAACATGGAAAATCAGCATTAGAAATAGTATTAACAGTACTACATGCTGGTGGTAAATTTGAAAATGATAACTATAAAGTTTCAGGGGGATTACACGGAGTAGGGATATCAGTAGTTAATGCTCTTTCTGAATGGATGGAAGTTTATGTAAAGAGAGATGGACAGATATTTCACCAAAGGTTAGAACGAGGGAAACCTATGTTTGATGTAAAAGTAATTGGTGAAACTACTGAAACAGGAACTAGAGTTTTATTTAAAGCTGATGGTGAAATATTTGAAACTTTAATCTATAGTTTCGAAACTTTAAAAACAAGATTAAAAGAATTAGCTTATTTAAATAAAGGGTTAGAAATAGTTTTAACTGATTCTAGAAAAGAAGAAAAAGTAGAAGAAGTATTAAAATTTGATGGGGGAATAATTGATTTTTTAGCAGAAGTAGAAGACGGAAATGAAAAATTAATAAAAGAGCCTATTTATATGACTGGAGAAGCAGAAGGAGTAGTAGTAGAAATTGCTATGACTTATACAACTAAACAAAGGGAAACAATCTATTCTTTTGTTAATAACATAAATACTCAAGAAGGTGGAACCCATGTAAGTGGATTTAGAAGTGCATTAACTCGTGTAGTAAATGAAGTAGCTAAATCTATGGGACTTATAAAAGAAAGGGATGGAAATTTCCAAGGATCGGATATAAGAGAAGGGATGACAGCTATAATTTCTGTAAAAGTTCCAGATCCTCAATTTGAAGGACAAACTAAAACTAAATTAGGAAGTTCTGAAGTAACAAGTATTGTTTCAGGAGTAGTAGGAAAATATTTAAAGATGCATTTAGAGGATACTCCATCAGATGCAAGAAATGTTATTGAAAAAATATTAATGTCTAAAAAAGCAAGGGAAGCTGCTAAAAAAGCAAGAGAATTAGTAATGAGAAAATCAGCTTTAGAAGTGGGATCATTACCAGGAAAATTAGCAGATTGTTCTTCTAAAAAACCTGAAGATTCAGAAATTTATATAGTAGAGGGAGATTCAGCAGGTGGATCGGCAAAACAAGGAAGAGATAGACATACTCAAGCTATTTTACCTTTAAGAGGAAAAATCTTAAATGTAGAAAAAGCAGGATTACATAGAGCATTAGAAAATACAGAAGTTAGAGCAATGATTACAGCTTTTGGTGCTGGAATGAACGATGAAATGGATTTAGAAAAATTAAGATACCATAAAATCATAATCATGACCGATGCCGATGTAGATGGAGCTCATATTAGAACTTTAATTTTAACATTTTTCTTTAGATATATGCGTGATTTAATAACAAATGGAAATATTTATATAGCTCAACCACCATTATTTAAAATTACAGCAGGAAGATCTGTACAATATGCTTATACAGACAAGCAAATGAAAGATATTACTGATTTATTAACTTCAGAAAATAGAAGATTTACCCTTCAAAGATACAAAGGATTAGGAGAGATGAATCCTGAGCAATTATGGGAAACGACAATGGATCCAGATACTAGAACTTTATTACAAGTTAGTATTGATGATGCAGTAGAAGCGGATAAGTTATTTGATAAATTAATGGGGGATAAAGTAGAACCTAGAAAGAAATTTATTGAAGAAGGAGCCGAATTCGTAAAGAACTTGGATATATAGGGAGGATTTAATGTCAAATATAATAACTAGATATATAGAACAAGAAATGAAAGAATCATATTTAGATTACTCTATGAGTGTAATCGTAAGTAGAGCATTACCAGATGTAAAAGATGGATTAAAACCAGTTCATAGAAGGATATTATTTGCTATGAATGAACTAGGAATGACTAGTGATAAACCTCATAAAAAATCAGCAAGAATCGTCGGAGAAGTACTAGGTAAGTATCATCCACATGGAGATTCGGCAGTTTATAATACTATGGTTAGAATGGCTCAAGATTTTAACTATAGATATGAATTAATAGATGGGCATGGAAACTTTGGATCTATCGATGGTGATGGAGCAGCAGCCATGAGATATACAGAAGCAAGAATGGCAAAAATCACAAAAGAATTATTAGTAGATTTAGATAAAAATACTATAGATTTTAGAAAAAACTTTGATGATTCATTAGATGAACCTATCGTATTACCTGCTAAATTACCTAACCTATTATTAAATGGAGCTACAGGAATAGCAGTAGGAATGGCAACAAATATTCCACCTCATAATTTAGGGGAATTAGTAGACGGAATATTAGCTATTATAAACAATAGAGAAGAAATAAAAAGCAAAAAAGAAGAGATTATAAATGGTTTTGAAAAGGTTAAAGAATTAATTGTAAATTCTAATGAAAAGTTAGATGCAGAAATGACTTTTGAAAAATTAGAAAAAATAATTTCTAAAGCAGATATCGAAAATGAAAATAAGATTTTAACAACTTTAGATAAAATTAAAGCTATTGTAGAAAAAGCAATTGAGGAAAATGAAGCTTTAAATCTTAAATTGAAAAAAGAAAGGGAAGAAAATCTAGAAGAATCAGAAATTATTACTCCAGAATTACAATTAACAACTTTTAGAGAAGTAAAAACTCTAATTGATGAATTATTAGGAGGAGTAAAAAAGATAACTTCTAGAGATTTAATTGAATATATCACAGGTCCAGACTTTCCAACAGGTGGAATTATTGATGGAAAAAAAGGAATCTATGATGCTTATACAACAGGTAGAGGTAGAATAAGAGTAAGGGGTAAAGTTGAGATAGAAGAGCATAAAAATGGTAAAAATTCTATAATAATCAATGAAGTACCTTTCCAAGTAAATAAAGCAAGATTAATAGAAAAAATAGCTACTTTAGTTAGAGAGAAAAAGATTACTGGTATTACAGATCTTAGAGATGAATCAGATAGAAATGGTATAAGAGTAGTTATTGAAACAAAAAGAGGGGAAGAACCTGAGTTAATTTTAAATAAATTGTATAAATTTACAGAATTACAAAATACATTTGGAATCATAATGTTAGCATTAGTTGACAATGTTCCAAAAGTACTTAATTTAAAAGAAATTTTAGATCATTATATCAATCATAGATTTGATGTAATAACTAGAAGAACAAAGTTTGAATTAGAAAAAGCAGAAAAAAGATCTCATATCTTAGAAGGATTTAGAATTGCACTAGATAATATTGGTGAAATAATAAAAATTATTAGAGGTTCAAAAGATGCAAATACTGCAAAGGAAACTTTAAAAATTGATTATTCATTTAGTGAAGCTCAAGCAAGATCTATATTAGATATGAAGCTACAAAGATTAACAGGTTTAGAAAGAGATAAAATAGAAAGTGAATATACAGCTTTAATAGAAGTTATAAAAGAATTACAATTTATTTTAAGTAATGAGAGTAAAGTATATGAGATAATCTCTGAAGAATTAGAAGAAATCAAAGAAAATTATTCAGATGAAAGAAGAACTCAAATAGAAGAATCTAGACTTGATATAAATATTGAGGATTTAATAGCTGATGAGAAAATGGTAGTTACAATAACTAATAAAGGTTATGTAAAGAGAATTTCTCAAGATAAATATAAAGCACAAAAAAGAGGCGGAAAAGGAGTAAGTACTCAAAATACCGTTGAAGGTGACTTTGTAGAAAATATGTATGCAGCTTCTAATTTAGATACTTTAATGATCTATACAGATGCAGGAAAAGTATATAGCTTAAAAGTATATGAAATACCAGAATCTTCTAAGCAAGCTAGAGGTAAATTAATTGAAAATATGATTAATTTAGGAGAAGATGAAAAAGTAAGAACAATTATTAAAGTAAGAGAATTCTCAGATAATTTAGAAGTATTCTTCTTAACAAGAAATGGAATAGTTAAAAAGACAACTTTAAGCCAATTTAAAAATATAAATAAATCAGGGTTAAAAGCAATTAATTTAAAAGACAATGATGATTTAATATTTGTTGGTTTAATAGACAAAGAAGATGATACAAAATTAAATGAAGTATTTATAGCTACTAAATTAGGTTATGCTATAAGATTCCCACATGAAAATGTAAGATCTATGGGTAGAGCTGCTACAGGAGTAAAAGGAATAACTCTGAGAGAATCAGATGAAGTAATATCTGGAGTTATCATCGAAAGGGAAGATGCTAAAATCTTAACTATTACTGAAAATGGATATGGAAAAAGAACTAGAATTAGTGGATACACTAATCAATCTAGAGGTGGAAAAGGAACTATAAACATTAGAATTAGTAAGAGAAATGGAAAAGTTGTAGATGTAAAATCTGTAACAGATGATGAAGAATTACTAGCAATTACTTCTAATGGAATAGTAATAAGAACACCTGTAGAAGAAATTTCATTAATCGGTAGAGCAACTCAAGGTGTAAAAATCATGAGAGTAGAAGACGGTGAATATGTTGTTTCTACTATAAAAGTAAAAAGAAATTTAGAAGAAGAAATTTTAGAAGAAGAAAATAATTAAATAAAAAAATGATAAAAGTAAAATTTGTAGAAACTATAATTAATTAGAAAGTTGAAAAATTAAATATTATCAATTTTTAAAAATTACTATTATAGTGGAGGGATTTATATGTTAAATAGGATTTTACTTTTATTCGGAAATGAAAAAGACAGAACTAATTTACTTAAAACAGGAAAACATTTACAAGATAAATATGGTACAGAGGTTTGTGGTCTTTATATAAAAGATGTTAGAAAATATGAAATTTTACCTCCTACAGTAGAGGGAATGGTTATAGATAATTCTGCAAACTTTATAATAAACGAGTGGGAAAAGTCTGAAAATTTACAAGTAGAAGAATTAAAGAAAGTATTTAGTGAGTATTTTCCTGTAGAGAACTTTTTAGTAGAAGAGGGAATTACTAGTGAAATAGTACAAGAAAAACTTTTAGGGTTTGACTTGGTTATCATAGAAAAATCAAAAACAATAACAGCTAATCAAAAAGATCTTTTAAAACAACATTATAAACCAATTTTAATAATATCAGAAAACAATAGTTTAAAAGTAGAAAAAGTAATGATTGCAAATGACAAAAGTGAAAGGGTAAATAGATCTATCTTCTCATTTTTAAATATGTTTCATAAATTAAAAGACTATACATCTATCTCTATAAATTTAGAGGATGAAACAGATGAAGAATTTCCAAAATATATGGAAGTTGCTGGTAAGAATTTAAATAGGGTAGAGTTAGAAGGAAATCCTTTGGAGATAATATTAGAAAAAACTAAAGAATTTGATATTTTAATCATGGGAGATTTAAAGCATACATTCATTGTTGAGAGAATTGTAGGAAATGTTGGATTAAAATTATTAGAAAATATCGATATTCCGATATTTATAGGGTAATAATAGATATAATTGATGATTAGTAAGGAGGAGAACTTTTTGTGTTCTCCTCCTTAAGTTATTATAAACTTTTTATTTTTTAATGAAACTTAAACAGAGTAAATAAATAATGAAGGGAGTCGTTATGAAAATATTAGTAGTTTCTGATAGTCATGGAAGATTAGATTATCTGATGAAAATTTATGAAAAAGAAAATCCAAATATAGTAATATCAGCAGGAGATTATAGTAAAGATGTAGAAGAACTTTCTTATATTTATGATGATGCAAAATATTTTATAGTTCGTGGAAACTGTGATTTTATGGATCGTTCCCATGAAGATAATCTAGAAATAGAATTAGGTGGAAAAAAAATATTCTTAACACATGGACACATCTATGGGGTAAAAAGTAGTTATCATCACCTAAGGTTAGAAGGAGTAGAAAGAGGTTTTGACCTTTGTATATTTGGGCATACTCATATTCCTTATTTAGAAGAAGGAGATGTTACACTATTTAATCCAGGTGCCACAAAAGATAAATCCTATGGGATAATAACGATAGAAAACCAAGCATTAGATATAGAATTAAAAAATTTATAATATCTTTACTATATTATGTTATAAAAAAAGTATAATAATTATTGAAAATTTGTTAAAATATATGAGTATATAATTTATAAAATTTATTTTATAGAGAATCTGATATATTTATTTAAGGGGACAAAAGGTCCTTTTTTAGGAGGAAAAATGAAAGAGAGAATAAATGCTCTAAAAGACGAAGTTGCGATTAGCTTAACTTCCATAACTAGTGTAAAAGAATTAGAAGATCTAAAAGTAGAGATTTTAGGGAAAAAAGGTAAATTAACTGATATTATGAAAGGTATGAGAAATTTATCTAAAGAAGAAAGACCTGTTATAGGACAACTAGCTAATGAAGTTAGAGATTTTATAACAAATGAAATTGAAACTAAAATGACTGAATTAAAAGAAAAAGAAAAAGAAATAAGAATAAATAGTGAAACAATAGATATTAGTTTACCAGGAAGAAAAGTAGGAACTGGTAGATTACATCCTATAACAGAAACTATGGATTTCTTAAAAAATATATTTATTGAGATGGGATTTGATGTAGCTGCAGGACCAGAATTAGAAACTACATTTAACAATTTTGATGCATTAAATATCCCAGAAACACATCCATCTAGAGATTTACAAGATACATTTTACATAGATGATAATACTGTACTTAGAACTCATACTTCTCCAGTACAAATTAGATATATGCAAAATAAAACAGCACCATTTAGAATGGTATGTCCAGGGAAAGTATATAGATCTGATTATGATGTATCTCATACTCCTATGTTCCACCAAATGGAAGGGCTTATGGTAGGAGAAAATATATCATTTGCAAATTTAAAAGCTATATTAACAGAATTTGTAAATAAAGTATTTGGAGAAACTAAAGTAAGATTTAGACCACATTTTTTCCCATTTACAGAACCATCAGCAGAGATGGATGTAGAATGTGTAATTTGTAAAGGAAAAGGTTGTAGACTATGTAAAAACACAGGATGGTTAGAAATAATGGGGTGTGGAATGGTAGACCCTGCTGTACTTGCTAGTGTAAATTATGATTCAGATGAAATTAGTGGATTTGCATTTGGAATGGGAATCGAAAGAATAGCAATGTTAAGACATGGAATAGATGACTTAAGAGCTTTTTACGATAATGATATGAGATTTTTAAAACAATTTAATTTTTAATAGATTCTCAATTTTTAAATAAAAAAATAGAAAAACATAACTTGGAGGAAATAATGTTAATATCTTTAGAATGGTTAAAAGAGTATGTAGATATAAATGAAGATGTTATGGAGCTTGAAAATGCTTTGACTATGATTGGTCAAGAAGTAGAAGCAATTGAAGAGCAAGGTAAACATTTAGATAATGTTGTAGTAGGAGAAATTGTAGAATATGGAAAACATCCTGATGCAGAAAAATTATCGTTATTAAAAGTAAATGTAGGGGAAGAAACTCCGTTACAAATAATTTGTGGAGCTCCTAATCATAAATTAGGAGATAAGGTAATTGTAGCAAAAATAGGAGCTATTTTACCTGGAAACTTTAAAATAAAAAAAGCAAAAGTAAGAGGTGTAGAATCTCATGGAATGCTTTGTTCAGAAGTAGAATTGGGAATTGGAACAGAGGGAGATGGAATTGTTATTTTACCTAAAGATGCTCCTGTAGGAGAAGAAATAAGAACTTATTTAGGTTTAAATGATATTATATTTGAATTAGAAATAACTCCTAATAGACCAGACTGTCTTTCTCATATAGGAATAGCTCGTGAAGTAGCTGCTTACTATGATAGAAAAGTAAAATATCCTGTAGCTAATGTAAAAACTATCACAGGTCCAGCAGGTATAAATGTAGATATAATTGACGAAGCTAGATGTAAAAGATATACAACTAGAATCTTAAAAAATGTAAAAGTAGGAGAATCTCCTGAATGGTTAAAAAGAAGATTAAAGGCAATAGGACTTAGACCTATAAATAATGTAGTAGATGTAACAAATTATATTATGTTTGAATATAATCAACCAATGCATGCTTTTGATAATGAAAAATTAGAAGGTTCAAAAATAATAGTAAGGGAAGCAACTAAAGGTGAAAAAATCACTACTTTAGATGGCGAAGAAAGAGAATTAAATAATGGTGAATTAGTAATAGCAGATGAAAAAAAAGCAGTTGCTATAGCAGGAATTATGGGAGGAGCAAATACAGAAGTTGATGAGAATACAACTGAAATATTATTAGAAGTAGCTTATTTCACACCAGAGAATATAAGAAAAACTTCTAAAAATTTAGGAGTTTCTTCAGATTCATCATATAGATTTGAAAGAGGAATAGATGTTGATAATACATTAGTTGTATTAGAAAGAGCTTCTTCATTAATTCAATCAATAACTGGTTGTGATGTGGTAAGAGAATATACTGACTTATACATAGAACCTTATGAGCCTAGAGAAGTATTTTTAGATATGGAAAAATTAAATAGATTTGTAGGAAAAGAAATAGATATAGATGAAGTAGGAACTATCCTAAAAAATCTAAATATGCAAATAAAAAATCTAGGACAAAATAAATTATCTGTAACGCCACCTTCATATAGAAATGATATAACTAGATCAGCTGATTTATATGAAGAAATCATAAGAATGTATGGATTTGAAAATATTGAAGATAAAATGCCTGTAGAAAATATAAAAGCAGGAACTATAGATGAAGAATTTAGAGTAACTGATATTTCTAAAAAACACTTAAGAGATATGGGATTACAAGAAGTTATTAACTATAGTTTTATACCTAGAGGAATTTTAGAAAAATTAAAAGTAGAAGCTGAAACTATAGATATAAAAAATCCAATAAATGAAGATATGGTAACATTAAGACCTACTTTAATGTATGGATTATTAACGAATATTAGAGATAATTTCAATAGAAATATTAATGATTTAAAGATATTTGAAGTTTCTAGAACATTTACTAAAGCAGAAGTTTTAGCTAATGAAATAGTAAAAGTTGGAATAGCTTTAGCAGGTAGAGAAGAAAGAGATCTATGGGAAGCAAAACCTGAAGCATATGATTTTTATGATTTAAAAGGATATGTAGAAAATTATTTAACTGCTATGGGAATGAATAGATATCAACTTAGAAGAACTGAAAATAAGAGTTATCATCCAGGTAGAGCTGTAGATATTTTTGTTGGAAGGGACTATATTGGAAGTTTTGGAGAAATTCACCCAGATGTAGCTGAATCTATGGGAATAACTAGAGAAAGAGTTTACTTAGCAGAATTAGAGTTAGCTAAAATAGTAAAATATGGAAAATCTAAAGTAAAATATGAAAAAATAGTAAAATATCCAGCTGTAAATAGAGATTTAGCTATCTTAATGGATAGAGAAACTTTAGTTGGAGATATGTTAGGAGATATCAAAAAATCTTCTAATTTAATTGAAACTGTAAATTTATTTGATATTTATACTGGTGAAAAGGTAGAAGCAAATAAAAAATCAGTAGCTTTAAGTATAGTACTTAGAAAGAAAACAGGAACTTTAGAAGAAGAAGAAGTAACTGCTACTATCGACAAGATATTAGGATTAATTAAAAAGAAATATAAAGGTGAAATTAGACAGTAATTAAACAAAAAAATCCCCTCCTAAATTTAGGAAAGGGGATTTTTTTGATATTTTT
>QNYN01000018.1 GCA_003973585.1 Fusobacteriota bacterium
AGGAAAAGTTGGAACAGGATTACTATTTTTATTTACAGGAGGACTATTTGGTCTTGGAACTATCTATGATTTAATTAAGATAGCTACTAATACATTTACCGACAGTTTAGGTTTACCAGTAACTAGGGATTAAAAAATACATTAATAATTTAAAATTTTATAATTATCTAGAAAGGGCATTTTATGCCTTTTTTAGTTTTATCAATTTATAATTTCTAAAGCAAAAAGGAGATTTTAAACTATGGAAAAAATACTATCGAATATGAGTTCTCATAGAAAGGAACTACATAAAATACCTGAATTAGGTTTTAAAGAAACAAAAACTCAAGCTTACCTTATTGAAAAAATCAAAGAATTAGGATATAAGCCACAAATCACCTGTAAAACTGGGGTCTATGTTTATATCAATGCTAACTCTGATACTACCTATGCTTTTAGAAGTGATATAGATGCTCTTTCGATTACAGAAGAAACAAATTGTGAGTATAGCTCTACTCATGATGGAAAGATGCATGCTTGTGGTCATGATGGACATATGGCTATCCTTCTAGGGTTTTTAGAATATTTAAAAGGACAAAAATTAAAGAAAAATATCTTAGCTATATTCCAACCTGCTGAAGAAGGTCCAGGAGGAGCAAAAGACATTGTTGAAAGTGGAATATTAGAAAAATATAATGTTAAATCTATCTTTGGACTTCATATTTTCCCTGGGTTAGAAGAAGGAATTATTGGATCTAGAGCTGGTGGATTTATGGCAAAAGCTGCTGAATTAGATATTACAATTAATGGAAAAGGTGGACATGGAGGACAGCCTCATTTAGGAGTTGACTCTATCCAAGTAGCAACTAAATTATTAGATGGATTTAATTTAATTAACTCTAAATATATCAACCCTTTAGAACCTTCTATAATTGCAGTTGGTAAAATTAGTGGTGGAACTATTAGAAATATTATTGCTAAATCGACAAAATTAGAAGGAACTATTAGGACTTTATCTACTGAAAATTTTAAACTTATAGTAAAGAAAATAAAAGATATAGCCCGTGGATTAGAAATTGCATATGATGTAGAGATAACTGTTGAAATTGCAGAAGGTTATCCTCCTGTAGTTAATAGTAAAACTTATATTAAAATTTTAGAAGAAAGTATCAAAAATGCACCTGAATTAGAATATCAAGAGATTGATCCTCATATGTTAGCTGAAGATTTTGGATTTTATCAAGAATCTGTAGAAGGAGTCTTTTTCTTCCTAGGTAGTAAAAATAAAGAATTAGGATATACATATTCCCTTCACAATTCTAAATTTAATTTTAGTGATAAGGTCTTAGAAAATGGGGTCACAGCATATAAGGCACTTTCTAAAGGATTAGAAATTTTATAATAATACAAAAAGAGTAGAAAACATCGTCATGTTTTCTACTCTTTTATTTTTTATGAAGTTCCCTCTCTTTACTAAAGAGAGGATGTCCGATAGGAACAGAGAGTTCTATCTTCCCTCTACCATACCTACTTTAGTTAAAGCTGACTCTAGAGCTCTTTGCGTAACTGCAATATCTCTATCTTCTTTTAATTTAGCTAATTTTTGTTTAGCTAATTCTGCTTCTTTTCTAGCTTTTTCCACATCTATATCTTTGATATTAATTGCTTCATCTGCTAGCACTAAAGTTCTTTCTTTAGAAATTTCTAAAAAACCACCTGATACGAAAAATATTTCTTCTGTTCCATTTGATTTAATTTTCATTTCTCCTATAGCTAATTCTGCTACTAAAGGAGCATGTTTTGCTAATATCCCCATATCTCCTTCAGTTGTTCTAAGAATTACCCTTTCTACTTCACTTTCTAAAACTAATTTTAGAGGAGTTATAACTTCTAATTTAAAAGTAGCCATATTTTATTCCCCCTTCATTAGGTCTCTTCCTTTTGCAATAGCTTCTTCTATACTACCAACATATAAGAACGCTTGCTCAGGTAAGTCATCATGTACCCCATCTAAGATTTCTTTAAATCCTTTTATAGTTTCCTTTACAGGTACATATTTACCTGGCATTCCAGTAAATTGTTCTGCTACAGAAAATGGTTGTGAGAAGAATCTTTCGATTTTTCTTGCTCTACTTACTGCTAATTTATCTTCATCTGATAATTCATCCATTCCTAAGATTGCAATGATATCTTGTAATTCTCTATATCTTTGTAATACTTCTTGTACATCTCTAGCTACTTTATAGTGTTCATGTCCAACGATTTGTGGATCAAGAACTCTAGATGTAGAATCTAATGGATCTACTGCTGGATAGATTCCTAATGAAGCAATCCTTCTAGATAAAACTGTTGTTGCATCTAAATGGGCAAATGTTGTTGCTGGAGCTGGGTCAGTAAGGTCATCAGCTGGTACATATACAGCTTGTACTGAAGTGATAGATCCAGTTTTTGTAGAAGTGATTCTCTCTTGAAGAGAACCCATCTCACTTGCTAAGTTTGGTTGGTATCCAACGGCAGAAGGCATTCTTCCTAATAAAGCTGATACTTCTGATCCTGCTTGAGTAAATCTAAAGATATTATCGATAAATAATAATACATCTTGACCTTCTTTATCTCTAAAATGCTCTGCTACTGTAAGTCCTGTAAGTGCAACCCTTTGTCTTGCACCAGGTGGTTCATTCATTTGACCGTAAACTAATGAAGTCTTGTCTAAAACTCCTGATTCAGTCATTTCATCAAATAAATCTCTACCTTCTCTTGTTCTTTCTCCTACTCCTGCGAATACAGAAAGTCCTCCATGTCCCGTAGCAATATTATTGATCAGTTCCATGATAAGTACAGTTTTTCCTACTCCTGCTCCACCAAATAAACCAATTTTTCCACCTTTTAAATATGGTGCTAATAAGTCTACTACTTTGATTCCTGTTTCAAGAATTTCTACTCCTGCTCCTTGTTCTTCAAAGCTTGGTGCTTCTCTATGTATAGGTGCAGTTTCTTCAGCACTGATTTCTCCTGCTTCATCTATTGGTTCACCTAATACATTTAAAATTCTACCTAATACTGCTTTTCCTACTGGAATAGTTATTGGTGCTCCAGTATCTATTACATTCATACCCCTTTGTAAACCATCTGTTCCATCCATTGCAACAGCTCTTACAACATTGTCTCCTAAATGTTGTTGAACTTCTGCAACTAAAAATTTACCACCTTCTAATTCTATTTTAATAGCATTATATATTTTAGGTAAATCTCCTGGGAACTTTACGTCTACTACAGGTCCAATTATTTGTATAAGAGTTCCTTTTTTCTCCAAAGTTCTCCTCCTTTTATATTTTTATTCTAAAACAGACCTCTTCCTTCTTATTGCTTCTCCTAGAATAGAAGAAACCAAGGTTTTACCTTTTAACCTCTCCTAGTTTAGAAGAAGATGTCCAATGGACAGGTGAGGTTTTATCTTTTTATTGCTGAGCTATTGATCCACTTACTATTTCTGCAATTTCTTGCGTTATAGCTGCTTGTCTAGCTCTATTAAATTGCAGTGTTAAACTATCTACTAATTCATCTGCATTATCTGTTGCATTTTTCATAGCAGTTTTTCTTGCTGCATGTTCACTTGCTGTATTATCTAATATACATTGATATAAAACTATATTTAAATATTTAGGTAACAATGTCGATAAAATATATTCAGCTGATGGTTCAAAAATATACGGTTCATTAGATTCACTTTCTACTTTATCAATAGGTATTAATCTTTTTGTCGTCAGATCTGATGATACTGCTGATATAAATTTTGAATAGATAACATATACTTCATCAAAGATATCTTCTAAGTAAAAATCCACTATATTTTCACTGATTTCTTTTGCTTTATCAAACATAGTTTCAGGAATTAATTGGATATATTCACCTTTTAAATCATAATCTCTTTTTCTACAATAATCTCTACCTTTTTTACCAATGGCAATTATTGAAACTTTTTTATCTGGATTAGCTACTTTTAATTTTTCTAGAGCCTTATTTGCTTGAGAATTAAATCCTCCACAAAGTCCTCTATCAGAAGTCATTAATACAACTCCTATTTTTTTCACTTCAGCTTTTCCATCAAATAAAGGACTTTTTTCATTCTTTATCCCTGTTGCGATATTTTTAAGTATCCCATCCATAGCTTCTGAATAAGGTCTTGATTCTTGTACTAATTTAGAATATCTCTTAAATTTTGTAGAAGAAACAACTTCCATTGCCTTCGTTATTTTATGGGTAGATTGTACTCCTTTTATCCTACTCTTTATTTCTTTAATATTCGCAGCCACAATCTCACCTCACTTAACTAAAATTTGCTTTAAATTCTGATATAGCCTTATCTATTTTTGCTTCTAACTCTTTGTCTAAAGCTTTCTTTTCTGCTATTTCATCTAAAATAGTAGAATTATTTCTTAAATCAGCTATTAATTCAGTTTCAAATCTACCAACTTCATCTAATGCTACTGAATCTAAATGTCCTTTAGTAACAGCATAGAATGAAATTACTTGCTCTTCTACTTTGTAAGGTCTGTATTGAGCTTGCTTTAACATTGCCATAATTCTATGTCCTCTTTCTAGTTGAGCTTTAGTAGCTTTATCTAGATCTGAACCAAATTGTGAGAATGATAATACTTCTGCATATTGAGATAACTCTAATTTAACTTTAGAAGCTACTTGTTTCATAGCTTTTATTTGTGCAGCTCCTCCAACCCTCGATACAGATATTCCTGCGTCAACTGCTGGTCTTTGTCCTGCATTAAATAAGTCTGTAGTTAAAAATATTTGTCCATCTGTAATTGAGATTACATTTGTTGGAATATATGCTGCTACGTCTCCAGCTTGAGTTTCGATAATTGGTAATGCTGTAATTGATCCAGCTCCCATTTTATCTGATAACTTAGCTGCTCTTTCTAATAATCTAGAATGTAGATAGAATACATCTCCAGGATACGCTTCTCTTCCTGGTGGTCTCTTTAATAATAATGACATTTCTCTATAAGCGATGGCATGTTTTGTTAAATCATCATAGATAATTAATACATGTTCTCCCTTTTTTGCAAAATACTCTGCCATTGCTACACCTGAATATGGAGCAATATATTGTAATGATGCTGCTTCTGATGCTGTTGCTGCTACTACAATTGTATTTTCCATAGCTCCTGCATCTTCTAATCTTTTTACTATATTTACAACTGTCGATCTTTTTTGACCAATAGCTACATAAACACATTTAACTCCAGTTTCTTTTTGATTTATAATTGTATCGATAGCTACTGCTGTTTTTCCAGTTTGTCTATCTCCAATTATAAGTTCTCTTTGTCCTCTACCAATTGGAACCATTCCATCTATTGATTTGATACCAGTTTGTAGTGGCTCATGAACAGGTTTTCTTTGGATAATTCCTGTTGCTTTTCTTTCAATATTCATTCTAGTTTCTGTTTTTATTTCACCTTTACCATCGATAGGATCTCCTAAGGCATTTACTACCCTTCCTAATAACGCCTCTCCAGCTGGAACAGATGCTATTTCTCCAGTAGCTCTTACTTCATCCCCTTCTTTTACTGCAGTTGGATCTCCTAAAAGTACCGCTCCTACATTGTTTTCTTCAAGGTTTTGAACCATTCCTCTTACACCATTTGGGAATTCTAATAATTCTCCGGCTTTTGCATTACTTAAACCATAGATTCTAGCGATTCCATCACCAACTTCTACTACAGAACCTGAAGTTTTTATATCTAAAGATTTTTTATAATTTTCAATCTCAGTTTTAATTATCGAACTGATTTCTTCTGGTCTAATTTTCAACTAGCACACCTCCTACCACTATTTTTTCCATAAAGTTTCTAGTTGTCTCTTAACACTACCGTCTATGATTTCATCCCCTATTTTAAGGATTCCACCTGCGATTATTGAGCTATCAACCTTTATAGTTAAGTTTATTTTTTTACCTGTTTTAGCTTCTAACTTTTTAATCAAGTTTTCTTTTTGTTCTTCACTAGGTTCTAATGCAAATGTAGCTTCTACATCTACTATTTGATTTCTCTCATAATAGATTTTTAGGTATTCAGCTACAATAGTTTTAATATTAAGAAGTCTATCTTTATCAACTAAGTAATCCACTATATCTACTTCTATTTCTTCTAAATCAGAAAAAATTGTTTCTATAAACTTTTTCTTCTCTTCTTTTGAAATTAAAGGGTGTGCTACCAATGTTTTAAACTCTTTGTTTCCTAAATATGTTTCCATAATCGAGTTAAGTGTTTCATAAACTTCTTTTACTTTATTTTTTTCTTCAGCTATATTATAAATAGCTACTGCATATCTTTTCCCTACTTTAGCCTCTTTCATTAGTATCCCCTACCTCATCAATGAATTGGTTTAGTAAAGTTCCTCCTAGTTCATTATCCATTTTGTCATTGATTATCTTTTCAGCTAATACAGCTGCTAATTTAGTAGCTTCTACTTGTAATTCTTTTCTTGCTTGTGATTTCATCTTAGCAATATCTGCTTCAGCTGATGTAATCATCTTTTCTCTTTTTACATTTGCTTCTTTTAAAATTTTCTCTTTTCTTTCGTCAGCTTTTTTTTCTGCTAAAGCTATTATTCTATTAGCTTCTAATTTTGCTTCTTTTATAGCGTTAGCTGCTTTTTCATTTAAAGTTGCAGCCTCTTCTCTATCTTTTTTAGCCTGAGTTAATTCTCCTGCTATCTTTTCTCTTCTTGTTTCTAAGAAATCATTCAACGGTTTATGAAAGAATCTTTTGAAAACAAAAACTAGTATAACAAAGTTTATTATTTGCCAAAATAGGTTTATATCTATACCTACTGCTGGCATGATTGTCTCATTCAAACTAACTACCTCCTCTCTTAGAAATTCAATCAAAATCTAATCTAATTAGATTAAGTTAGTTTATCCTAATAATCCAATGAATGGATTTGCGTATAATAATATTAAAGCAATAACTAATGAGTAGATACCAGTTGATTCTGAAATCGCTTGTCCCATTACCATTGTTGAAATAATATCTGATTTTGCTTCTGGTTGTCTTGCTACTGATTCTACTGCTTTACCTGCTGCATAACCTTCTCCAATTCCAGGCCCTAATCCTGCGATCATTGCTAATCCTGCACCTAAAGCTGAAGCTGCTAATATTATTGTCTTTGCTGTCATCATATCCATATTTCCTTACCTCCATTTTTTTATAAAATAATTTTTGTTGTTACTTAATCTTCTGTTGCCATTGATCCTTGAATATATACCATTGTTAACATTGTAAATACGAAACTTTGTACAAACCCTTGGAATAAATCAAAATATAAATGAAGTGGTGCTGGTACAACTGCTGGAGCTGCCATATATAAAAGTCCCATTATTACCATTCCTGCAAATGCATTTCCAAATAAACGCATAGAAATATTAGTTGGTTTTGCTAATTCTCCTATTATGTTCATTGGTAACATTACTGGTGATGGCTCACATAGTCCTCCTACATAACCTTTTATTCCTTTTTCTTTTATAGCCACATAAATAAACATAAATGTTGTAATAAGTGCTAATCCTAATGTTGTATTGATATCTGCTGATGGTGACCTAAGTAGTGGCGAAATAACTAATTGCCCTCCTGCTTTGGTAAACCCTGGTATTGGAAAAAACGATGTAATATTAGATATAGCTATAAAACTTATTAATGCTGATATATATACTACAAACTCTTTACCTCTTTTACCAAACATTTGTGTAACTAACCCATCATATACATCATATAATGTTTCAAAGAATGCTTGTTTTTTGCCAGGTATCATTTCAAGATTCCTCAATCCCCAGTTAAAAACTAAGAGAAATAAAGCTATCAATACCCAAGTTGTTACAACTGTAATTGTAACTGGAATCCCATATCCTCCATCTGCTAAAGGCATAGCAAAGGAAAAATTATGAGAAGTCGGTATGAAAAACACTACTTTTGGTCCTTCAACTAGTGGTGGTGTTAGTATTTCTACCGCTCCAGCTTCAACCGCAATTTTCAGTATGTAATTCATAATTACAGCTCCAACTACGGCTAATCCTACAAAGACTTTAAAACTCACTGGTTTCTTACTCATAGTAAAACTACCCTCCTTTCATAAAGTTAATTTTTTAACCTGTGTTTCAATTTATATATAAAACCTTTAACACCAAATAATAAAATGTTAAACTTAACATTTAGGAGTCCTACTCCTCCCATTACAACACCACTAAAGCCTAAAAATTTAACCATTAAATATAAAAAAATTCCATAAACTAGATATCTTTTAGTATACCCTAACATAGTTAATTTGTTAGCGTTAGAGCTATGAACTACTACTTCTGCATCTCTAATAATCAAATATAATGTAAATAAAGATACTAGCGATCCTCCAAACATTGCTAATAAAATAATTTTATTGAATGTTATTAGACCATATATTAATATTATCCCTGAAGTTATTACACTATTTCTAATAAGGGTCTTTAATTCATTTCCCATTTTTTTTACTCCATTTTATTTTCTCATTACAAGTCGATATACATTATAAAATCCACCTGCTACTCCTATTACTATAAAGAAAATAAATAAAAATATATTTTCTCCTATAAACTTAGATATTACTTTGTAAATAAATACACAAACAAGGATACTAAAAATCATTGTAATCCCTAATTGACTTAGTAGAGATAAATAGTAATAAATGTCATTATTTTTTCCCATTCTTGTATCCACCTCTTACTTTATAAGTTATAGTAATACTACTACCTATAACTGCTATTGTCAAGTTTATTAAGACAACACTATCACTTTATTTACTATAGTCATAATTCTTTGTTTTTCCTTTTTTTATTTTATTTTTTATAAACCTTAATAAAGATAGTGATATTAATCACTTAGTCTAGAATTTATTTATTTTTTAATTTTAATATTATTCCTATTAATAACATCAATAATGTTGTGATTACTCCTACACCCATAGTTATTTCTATTGTATAATTACTATTTATCCATCCTGAAATTGGAGAATATGCTATCCCACCTATAGAACCTGACATCATTATAAAAGTCATTAAACTAGGGCTTACATTCTTTTTATCTTCTGTTCCTAAAGAAACTATAGACGGATAAAGACTAGAAAATCCTAACCCTAAAATTCCTACAAGGACATAAATTCCAAAGACACCATCTAAAAACATCAAAGAAAAATAAGAAATAAATGATACTGTTAAGAGAAATACTACTATATCTGAAACTTTAAATTTATTCCCATATTTTCCAACTAAAAATCTTCCTATTGCTATAAATAGCCAAAATATAGATAATGAAATCTTAGCTTCTCCACCTCTAGCTCCTTTATCTATCATATATTCAACTATCCAATAAGAAAATATCATCTCACTAAATACATATAAAAATAGTAATAATGCAGATAGATATACCCTTATTCCCCACTTACTTTCACTTTTTACCTCTACTTCTTCTTTTTTAGGAGTTATTTCTCTAAAATCTGTTTTTGCTCCTAAAATCATTACAAAAACTACAAAAGATAATAATATTATATAAACTATATTCCAACTAAGATTTAATCCAATAAGAATCGCTGCTATCATTGGTGTTAGTACTGCACTAAGGGAATATGTAAAATGTAAAAAGTTTAATTTTCTATTTCTATCTTCACTAAATGTATTTATAATCAAATAACTAGCTAAAGATATGTAGATTCCTATTCCTAATCCTCCTAAAGTGAGTCCTATCATTAAAAAGTTGGTATTTGTTGATAGCACCATTAGAAAAACTCCAATTAATATAGATAAACTTGATGCTAAAATTTCCATTTTAATAGATATTTTCTCTAATAAAAATTTGTTAGATACAACCATTATCATACTTGCTGTTGAAAATATTGTAAATAAATACTGTAACTCAGAAGTAGTTATTCCAAAACTTTTAGCTATTTCTAATTTTAATGCTCCTTGAGATAAAAAAGCTATTCCCATATAAGCAAACATTATATAAGATACAATCATTATATTTTTTCTATTTTTTTCCATTTTTTCTTTATTTCTCCTTTAACTAAATATATTATCTATTTTCTCTTATTTTTTCATTGTAAAAAATATTCTTTCCCCTGCTAATTCACTATCTTCTTCTACTTCTAAAACCTTGAATCCAACTTCTTTTGCTGTATTTATTATCTCATCTACAGTGAATATTTTTTTCATATATTCTTCTGTTATTTTCTTAAAAAGTCCATTTTCTTGTTTTATAAAAAAAGTTGTATCTATATAATCAATTTCTTCAGTTTCATCATAGTCGTGTTCCCAAATTATCATTATTTCCCCACGATCATCAATAAAGTTTCCACCTGGAAACATTTCATCTATTAATTCACGAGTTACTACATCGAAAATATATAATCCACCTTCTGTTAAATTCTTCCATACATGTTCAAATGTTTTTTTCAACCCTTCTAAAGAGATTAAATGATTTATTGTATCAAATAAAGAGATAACTACATCATTTTTTTCTTCTAAATTAAAAGTTCTCATATCCTGCATATAAAATGACACTGTATTTATTTTCTCCTTTGCTATTTCTAACATTTCATTTGATAAATCTACTCCTGTCATTTGATAATTAGGAGCTAATCGAATCAAAACTTCTCCTGTTCCACATCCTAAATCTAAAATATTTTTAGGAGATTCTCCATATCGTTCTATTTTTTCTTCTACTTTTTCTTTCCACCCATTATAATCAGCATATTCCATCATCAAATCATATACCTTTGAAAAATTCTTATACATTTAATCACCTCTTAATTTATATTAGACTACTATTATTATGCCATCAATTTTATTTTTTATTTTTAGTTACTTTATCTATAAACTTTCTTTAGTCAAATTTAATTTGTTTTCTCATATTTCTGATTGTAGACTTTATTAAAATACAAAGTAAAATAGGAGGGTTATTTTGAAAAAATTTAAATTGTTGTTTTTTATATCTTTAATCTTTGTTTTTGCTAGTTGCGAAAGCTCTATCGATGTAAATGTTAATTCGAAAAATAATTTAACGAAAAAAACTAAATCTGTTTATCTTATTAATTCTAGTTATTACACTCAAGATTCAGACTACTATGAAGGTGAAATTAAAAAAGTTCTATTATCACATGGACTTGTCATTGCTAAAAGTGCTGCAGAATCAGATTTGATTCTTTTTGTTTCATACGGTACTACAGAACCTTTTAAAAAGACTGTCTTTTTTGATGACGACTGTGAAAATGCTAGTAGTGAAACAGAAACTGTCACTGTATTCTACAACTATATTTCCTTTACAGGAATCGAAACTAAATCTTATAAAGGTAAGGAATTTATCAAACCACAAGTAAAATCATATGTAAGTTATTATAGTTCTGTTTATAATTTCAAATTATTTTTCCCATATATGTTAGAAGCTATAACTCCTTATATTGGTAAAAATTTAGAAAAACCTTTAACTATCAATAAAATTCTTTTAGATGAGGAAGATAAAGC
>QNYN01000130.1 GCA_003973585.1 Fusobacteriota bacterium
TTATAATTTGATATAACTAAATCTAATTTTAAAATATAAAAAGAGAAGGAAACTATATAGTATAAAAAAATGAGCCATATATAATACAGCTCACTCTAACTCTCCCTTGTAAAATTAGACGCAATTAAATCTAACTTTTTGAACTCTCCCTAGCCCTCTCTTTATCAAAGAGAGGGAATTTTAAATTACTGTCCCCCTCTTTTTTAAAGAGGGGTTAGGGGAGTTAAGACAGAATTTCTCCTACTTTAGTGTCCCTTACTAAGGGAAACCATAAGAAGGAAAAGTTCTACCCTTTTTCCTTCAACAGAACCACTGCATAGGACTTTACTCCTACTTCTTCCCCTGTAAATCCTAATTTTTCTTCAGTTGTTGCTTTTACACTTACTCTATCTAAAGATAAATCTAATTCTTTAGCTAATTTTTCCCTCATTTCTAATATATAAGGTTTTAATTTTGGTTGTTGCATTACAATTTGAGAATCTATATTTACAATTTCAAATCCTTTTTTGTCTATTAATTTTTTTACATGATTTAATAATTTTATACTAGAAATTCCTTTATAAGTGTCATCTGTATCTGGAAAATGCTGTCCTATATCTCCTAGTGCTAATGCTCCTAACAATCCATCCATAATTGCATGGATCAAAACATCTGCATCTGAATGTCCTAAAAGTCCTTTTTCAAATGGAATTTCCACTCCACCTAATATTAATTTTCTTCCTTCTACTAATCTATGGACATCATATCCATTTCCTATTCTATACATAATTTATACCCACTCACGATAAACTTTATCATAAAATTCAAGTATTTCTTCTTTAGTTACTGTAGAAGTTCCCATTCTTCCTACAACTACTCCTGCTGCTACATTGGCAATTTTTGCTGCTTCATGCCAAGTTGCTCCTGCTGCTGCTGCTAATGTAAATACAGATATTACTGTATCTCCTGCTCCTGTTACATCATATACTTCCTTTGCAAAAGTAGGAATATTTATAATTTCATCTTCCATAAATATACTCATACCTTCTTCACTTCTAGTAAGTAATAAATTATCTAAATTTAATTTATCTTTTAAATCTCTACCTAATTTTTCTGTATCATCTATCCTAGATAATCCCATACATTCCATTGCTTCTTTTCTATTTGGTGTCATAGAAGTAGCACCTACATAGTTTATAGCATTACTCGGTTTTGGATCTACAGTTACTATTATATTATTTTCTCTAGCTAATTCTATTACTTTTTTAGCTAAAGTAGGAGTTAATACCCCTTTATCATAATCCGATAAAATAATAGCATCGATCTCTTTTAAATGAAATTTCAAATTTTCTATTATTAATTCTTCATGATATGAAGTTATATCTTTTTTATCTTCCCAATCTAATCTTAGTAGTTGTTGATGTTGAGCTAAAATTCTTCTTTTAACTATAGTTGGTCTATCCTCTGCTATTACCAAACTTTTTGTATCTATATTTTCTTTTTTTAATTCATTAATTAATCTAGTTCCATTATTATCATTTCCAATTACTCCAAAAGAATAAGTTTTACAAGACAAAGTAGATAAGTTGTTTAAAACATTGGCTCCTCCACCTAATACAAATCTTTCTTCTTTTACATTTACCACTGGAACAGGTGCTTCTGGGGAAATTCTAGTTACCTCTCCTATAATATAGTCGTCTAACATTAAATCCCCTATTACTGCTATAGTTATATCTTTAAATTTATCTAAAATCTCCATTACTCTAGTCTTTGCTACCATTTTTCCTCCTATTTTGCCATTGTATTTATTTCAGTATAACACCACAATTATGATTTTTCAATTTTAAAAAGTGTACCTTAATCCTGTACCTACAAAATAGTTTATATTAGTATCTACAATAGGGGAATCACTAATTTCATCTCCTACATATTGTAGTTCTGTAAGTGCAAATATCGATAATTTCCTTGTCAGATAATAACTACCAGTTAACCCTATAGAAGTAGCTACTGTAATCCTATCTATTTCATATTTATTGTCTATCTTCCAACTTTCAGAGTTATTAGCTTCTGATTCAGTTACACCAAAATAATAATTACTTATATTTTTATTTAATAGCGTTAAGTTCAGTTGTGGAATTAATATAAATCTTCTACTTACCATAATTGGTCGAATTATAGAACCTTTCCCTGTTCCTCCATATTCTCCACCTCTTACTTCTCCTACTAATTTTAGCTCTTTATTTAAATTATATCCTACTCTAATTCCATATTCCATTTGCGTTTTTCTATCATTAATTCCTCGATATCCCTCTTTCATATCTGAATTATCTAAAGCAGCACCTCCTAGTGCTCCTCCTATACCTTGAAGGGATAATCCACCAAATATTTGGGTGAAACCTGTTAAAGATAATTTTTCATTAATTTGTTTTTTATATCCAATTTCAGTCCCTATTAAATAAATCCCTTCTACTTCCCCTCCAAAAACAGGAACAAAAGGTGTTTTATGGCTATTAGTTTTATATAATCTAGAGCCTACACCTGTCATTGCACCAATAGAAAATTTAGAATTAAATTTTTTATTTGGTTTATTCTCTTCATCTTGTGTAAAACTTATTTGAAAAATTATTAATAATAAAGGTAATAATATAATTTTTTTCATTTTCTTTCCTCCTAATCCTTAATGTGTAACTAATTATACTAAAGCTTTATAAAATTTACTATATTTTTATAATAAATTTTATTGACTTAAAAGCTTTTAATATAGTATAATATTTTGTTGAAAAATTTAAAATTAAATATGTAAAATCTTATTAAGAGAGACTGAGGGAATTGGCCCTATGAAGTCCAGCAACCCCCATTTTGGGTAGGTGCTAAATCCAAACAATCAATATGATTGTAAAGATAAGAGGAATTTAACGCTTACCTCTTGTTTTAGAAACAAGAGGTTTTTTATTTAGGAGGATATTTATGAAATTAACTACAAAAAGTGTTGTTGCAATTGGAATAGGAGCTGCTTTATACGGTGTATTATCTGCTGTTTCTATACCTATTGCTCCTAACACATCGCTTAGAATAGCTGTTGCTCTTCTAACTATATTTGGTGCATTATTTGGTCCTATAGCAGGATTTTTAGTTGGATTTATTGGTCATGCACTAAACGATACTATGATGTATGGTGGAATATGGTGGAGTTGGGTTATGTTATCTGCTATGATCGGTCTTTCTATGGGATTTATTAGATTTGATAAAACATTTGACCCTGAAAATGGAATTTTAAACAAAACACATATTGTTAAATTATATCTATTTGCTGTTATTGGTATGATTTTAGCTGGTGTTGCAGCTTATATTGGTGATGTTTTCTTCTATGGAGAACCTGCTGATAAAGTATGGATACAAATTCTTTTTGCTACTGTTTCAAACTTTATTGTAACAGCTGGTTTAGGTATTCAATCATTGATTCTTTTAGCTAAAAGAAAAGGAAAACATAATAATTTAACTGCTGAATAATTTAATCAAGGAGATTAAAAAATGGGAAATGAGAAAGAAAGAAATATCATTGAATTTAAAAACTTTACATTCCAATATAGAAGTCTAGGAACTCCTACCTTAAAGAATATAAATTTATCTATCAAAAATGGTGAAAAAGTCCTTATTGCTGGACCTTCTGGATCTGGTAAATCTACACTTGGACACTGTTTAAATGGATTAATTCCTTTTTCATATTTTGGAGAGATCAAAGGGGATCTAAGAATCAATGGTATTGAACCACATAAAACTAGTATTTTTCATATTAGTAGTCATGTTTCTACTATTTTACAGGATCAAGATGGACAATTTGTAGGGCTTAGTGTAGGAGAAGATGTAGCCTTTATAGATGAAAATAAAAATGTCCCTCTAGATATTATGAAAAAAAATGTAAAAAAAGCTTTAAAAGAAGTTAATATGCTAGAATTTATCGATAAAAGTCCACAAGAATTAAGTGGTGGATTAATGCAAAAGGCATCTCTAGCTGGAATTATCATGAGTGACGCTCCTATTTTATTATTTGATGAGCCCTTAGCAAATTTAGATCCTGCAAGTGGTATATCGGCTATGAAATTAATCTCTGATATTCATAAAAAATCTAATAAGACTATTGTTGTTATCGAACATAGGATTGAAGATGTTTTAGCTGAAGATTTTGATAAAATTATTATTATCGATAATGGAGAAGTTGTAGCTTCTGGTACTCCTTTAGAACTTTTACTGAATCATTCATTGAAAAAATTCGGTTTAAGAGAACCTTTATATATTGAAACATTGAGATATGCTAATGTTGATTTAGAAGGATTAGATTTATTAAATATAGAAAAACTTAATACACCTAATATTAAAGATAAAATCCACAAATGGATAAAAAATGTAAATATTGAAAGACCTTCTTATGAAGAAAAAATATTAGAGGTTAAAGATTTAACTTTTTCATACGATAAAAAATACAATGTTCTAGATAATATAACCTTTGATCTTTATAAGGGGGAAATTATTTCTTTATTAGGAAATAATGGTGCTGGAAAGTCTACCCTTTCAAAAGTTATTACTGGAATTTGTAAAAAATCAAGTGGAACTATCCTATATAAAGGGGAAAATATTGAAAATTGGAGTATTCGAAAAAGAGGATTAGAGATAGGATATGTTATGCAAAATCCTAATCATATGATTACCCAAGAAACTCTCATTGATGAAGTTACTTTTGGACTAAAACTTCGAGGGTATAAAAAAGATATTATTTTAGAAAAAGCTGAAAAGGCTCTAAAAATTTGTGGATTACACGCCTTTAGAAACTGGCCTATTACAGCTCTTAGTTATGGTCAGAAAAAAAGACTTAGTATTGCTACAATCCTTGCTTTAGAACCTAGTATCTTAATTTTAGATGAACCTACAGCAGGACAAGATCACAGACATTATTTAGATTTTATGCAATTTATAGAAAAATTAAGCAAAATAGGATTAAGTATTATTTTTATTACCCATGATATGCATTTAGCATTAGAATATAGTAATCGTGCTGTTGTTTTATCTTCAGGAAAAATTATAAAAAATGATAAAGTCTCAAAAGTTTTATCACAAAATGAAATTTTAGAACAGGCAAACTTAAAAAAAATATCTGTATCCACTTTGGGAACTGTTTTAGGTATTGATGAAAAATTAATGTTAGATACATTTATCAATTTTGACCATAAGGAGGTGAGATAGGTGGCTTCATCTGGAACTTTATATATAGAAAAGAACTCTCCTATCCACTCTTTAGATGGAAGTATCAAACTTTTGATGTTATTAGTTTGGACTGGAATTACATTTATGTTTACAGATATTAGAGTTTTTATAGGTTTAATTCTTTTAGGAACTTTTCTTATCCATCTAGCAAAAATCACTTTTAAAGAAGTTAAACCATTAGTATTCTTTTTATTAATATTTACCTTTTTTAACTCGATCTTTTTGATTTTAATAACTCCTACATATGGATCGGAACTTCTAAATCAATACACACCTATATTTAATATTTTAGGTAGACCACTTACCTATGAAACTCTGTGGTTTGCAGTAACACTCTCACTTAAATATTTAGCTATATTACCAATTACTATTATTTTTATATTCACTACTCATCCTAGTAGATTTGCTAGTAGTTTAAATAAATTAGGAGTTTCTTATAAAATAGCCTATGCTGTGAATATTGCTCTTAGATATATTCCAGATGTAAAGGATGAATTTGTAAATATTATGCATGCACAAGAAGCTCGTGGAGTAGCATTTAGAAAAGAAGATGCTAACCTTCTAACACGATTAAAAAATTATAATACAATATTGATTCCATTAGTTTTATCTTCATTAAATAGAGTAGAAGTAGTATCAAATGCTATGAATTTAAGGGGATTTGGATCTGAAAAAACTAGAACTTGGTACAATGGAAAAAAATACGGGAAAATTGATTTTATAGCTATAACCCTTCTTATTGTAGGAAGTGCTATAGGGATAATTATTAACAAATTTTATTTAACAGGATTTTGGTATCCATTTTAGGAGGAGGAAATTATCATGGCAGAAAAAACTTATTTTACATCGGAATGTGTATCTCCAGGACATCCAGATAAAATTGCAGATCAAATATCAGATGCAGTTTTAGATGCTTGTTTAGCAGAAGATCCCAAGGCTAGAGTAGCTTGTGAGACTTTTTGTACAACAGGTCAAGTTATTGTTGGAGGAGAAATCACAACAACTACATATGTAGATATTCAAACTATTGTTAGGGAAAAAATTGATGAAATAGGATATAGAGCTGGAATGGGATTTGATAGAGATTGTGGTGTATTAAATGCTATCCATTCTCAATCACCTGATATATCAATGGGTGTAGATACAGGTGGAGCTGGAGATCAAGGAATTATGTTTGGAGGAGCTATCAATGAAACTCCTGAATTAATGCCTTTAGCACTAGTTTTATCTAGAGAAATTATAAAAAAATTAACTATTATAACTAGAAATAAAGAATTACCTTGGGCTAGACCTGATGCAAAATCTCAAGTAACATTAGCATATAACCAAGATGGAAGTGTTGATCATGTGGAAACTATCGTTGTTTCTGTACAACATAATCCTGAAGTAACTAATGAAACTATCAAAAAAGATATTATAGAATTAGTTATTACTCCTGTTTTAGAAAAATATAATTTAGATGTTAAAAAAGTAAATCATTTCCATATTAATCCTACTGGTAGATTTGTAATTGGTGGACCTCACGGAGATGCTGGACTTACAGGAAGAAAAATAATTGTAGATACATATGGTGGATTTTTCCGTCATGGTGGAGGAGCTTTTTCTGGAAAAGATCCTTCTAAAGTAGATAGATCAGCAGCTTATGCTGCAAGATGGGTTGCAAAAAACATTGTAGGAGCTAATTTTGCAACTAAATGTGAAGTTCAATTATCGTATGCAATAGGAGTAGCTCATCCAACTTCTATAAAAGTAGATACTTTTGGAACTGGAACTGTAGAAGAATTAAAATTAGCAGATGCTGTTATGAAAATTTTTGATCTTTCTCCTCGTGGAATAGAAAGTGCATTAGAACTTAGAGAACCTAAATTTAAATATCAAGATTTAGCAGCTTTTGGTCATATTGGTAGAACAGACATTGATCTTCCTTGGGAGAGATTAAACAAAGTAGAAGAATTAAAAAAAGCTTTAAGCTAGAAAAATCCTAGAATTTCAAAAAAAAACCACCCATTAATTTAGGTGGTTTTTTCATATATTTATTACCTTTATCTTGTGTAAAAACTTAATTCTTTTTTTCCATATCTTCTTTCATCTACTTTTTTAAATTCACCTATTGTATCAGGTAAATCTTCTAAAATATGATGTTCTGCTACTATAAGTCCACCTTCTCCTAATACTCCTACACTAGCTATCTTTTCTATAACTTTTGTACAGACATTGTCTTTATATGGTGGATCTAAAAATATCAATGTAAATTTTTCTCTTTTTTTCCCTAATATTTCTAAGGCTCTCATAGTTTCATTTTTATATGCTCTACATTGACTTTCAAAACCTAGATTATTTACATTTTGTATAATCATTCTAAGGGCTTCTTTATCTTTTTCTATCATAACAGCTCTTTTAGCTCCACGACTGATAGCTTCTAATGCTAAATTTCCTGTCCCACTAAATAAATCTAATACTATTGCTCCATCAACAAGGGGAGCAATCATAGAAAATAATGATTCTTTTACTCTATCTGTAGTAGGTCTAGTATCAAATCCATCTCTACATTTTATCCTTTTTCCTTTGGCACTTCCTGCTATTATTCTCATATCTTTTTTCTCCTTAATATATAAACATTGCATCTCCAAAACTAAAGAATTTATATTTTTCTTTTACTGCTTCTTCATAAACTTTAAATATAAAATCCTTTTCACTCAGTGCTGAAACTAGCATTAATAATGTCGATTTTGGTAGATGAAAATTTGTAATTAATGCATCTACTATTTTAAATTTATATCCTGGATAGATAAATATCTCTGTATCTCCTGATATTGGTAACAACTCTCCATTTTCATTAGTTGCTGATTCTAATGTTCTAATAGATGTAGTCCCTACTGCTATTATTCTTCTACCTTCTGATTTTGCTTTATTTACAACTTCTGCTGTTTTTTGAGGAACTTCAAAAGTTTCAGAATGCATCTTATGGTCTAAAACATTTTCAGTTTGAACAGGACGAAATGTTCCTAGCCCAACTTCTAAATATACATCTACTATTTCTACACCTTTTTCTGCTATTTTTTCAAATAACTCCTTAGTAAAATGAAGTCCTGCTGTAGGAGCTGCTACTGATTCACCTTTTTCTGCATAAACAGTTTGATATCTATCTCCATCTTCTAATTTTTCTGTAATATATGGTGGTAAAGGCATTTGCCCTAATTCATGGATAATTTCTTCAAATATTCCATCAAATTCAAACTCTAAGATTCTGTTTCCATCTTCCTTTACTTCTTTTAGAGTAGCTTTTAATTGTCCATCACCAAAAATAATTGATTGATCAATTTTTAATTTTTTAGCTCTTCTAACTAGACATTCCCATTTATTTAATTCTAACCTTTTCAATAAAAATACTTCCATTACTGCTCCACTTTCTTTTTTTCCAATAAGTCTTGCAGGAATTACTTTTGTTGAATTCCGAACTAATACATCACCTTTTTTTAGATAATTTAAAATATCATAGAATTTCTTATGTTCTGTAGTCTTTTTTGTCTTATCTACAACTAATAATCTAGAATGATCACGAGGCATAGTAGGAGTTTGTCCTATTAATTCCTCTGGTAAATTATAGTCATAATCTGATAATAATATTTCTTGCTTTTTATTTTCCAATTTATATCCCTCTTTCTATACTCTTCCTTAAATTATTTAAAGATTGAGTTATTTAGTTTGCAACATTTTCCACATTTCTGAATCTGTAGTTAATATTATTTTTGTTTTTTTATCCATTATTTTTTCATAAGTTTCTAGAGTCTTCATAAATTTATAAAATTCAGGATCTCTATTATAGGCATCAGCATAAATTTCTAATGCTTTTGCATCTCCTTCTCCTTTTAATTCTTCAGACTTTTTATAAGCTTCAGCTAAAATTATAGTCTTTTCTTGATCTGCTTGAGAAGTTATTTCTAATGATTTTTCACGACCTTCTGCTCTATATTTTTTAGCTTGTTGATTTCTTTCAGCTTCCATCCTTCTATAGATATTTTCTTCATTTTCTTTAGGCAATTCTACCCTTTTTATCCTAACATCTACTATTTCTATCCCTGAAGATTTCGCTTTTTTTCTACTTTCTTCAGTTACATTTTTCATAATAGCATTTCTTTCTGAAGATATAATCTCAGATAAAGTATATTTTCCCATTTCTCTTCTAAGTTCTGAATAGATAATATCATCTAATCTAGCTTGAGCTCCTACTATATTCTGAACACTTTGTAAAAATAATAGTGGGTCTGAAATTCTCCATTTAGCATAATTATCTATAACGATATTTTTTTTATCATTAATTATAATTCCCTTTGGTGCAGCATCATAATCTAATAATCTTTTATCAAAATATCTTACTTCATCAATAAATGGTGCTTTTAAATATAACCCAGGTTCTACTACAACTTTTCTAGGTTTTCCTAATCGGATTACAACGGCATTTTCAACTTCTGATACTTGAAATAAAGAAGTAAAGGATACTATTGCAATTATCGCTACTATACTAATTATTAATTTTTTCATTAGTTTCAACACCTCCTCCGATTATATTTAAAAGACTTCCTTTTAACTTAGGATCAACTATTATTTTCTCTACATTTGGCATAGTTTTTTCCATAGTTTCTAAATACATTCTTGTTTTAGTAACATCTTTCCCTAAAGAGTATTTCTCACTTAGTTTAATAAATTTAGCTACATCTCCTTCTGCTTCTTTAATCCTTTTTTCTCTATACGCTTCAGCTTTATTAACCATTTGTGAAGCTTGTCCCCGTGCATTAGGAATTATATCATTTCTATATCCATTAGCTTCATTTATAAATCTAGCTCTATCTTCACGAGCATTAGCTACTTCTTTAAATGCTTGCATTACTTCTTCTGGAGGCCCTACATCTTGTAATTGAAGACCTATTATCATTATTCCTGAATTATAACTTTCTAATATTTCTTTTAATTTTTCCCTTGTTTCTTCTTGTATCCCTTCTTTTCCAACTGTAAGAGTTTCTTCTATTCCTTTACTTCCAACCACTTGACGAAGTGCAGATTCTGAAGCATTTTTTATAGTTTGATATTGATTTCTTACATTAAATAAATAATCTTTCAAATTTGAAATCTTATACTGAACACTAAAATCTACATCGATTATATTTTCATCTCCTGTAAACATCAGCGACTCTTCTGGAATGTTTTCATATTTTGCAGGTGGCCCTATATCGATAGTCTTAAATCCTATCTCTACTCTATAAACTTTTGTTGTTTTTACAATATACCTTTTTCCTATAGGAGTTGGAAAATACCAATGCATTCCTGGTCCTACTGTTTTTACATATTTTC
>QNYN01000200.1 GCA_003973585.1 Fusobacteriota bacterium
AATCCATTGGAATTGATCCAATATCAAATGTTAATTGAAATAAACTCCACATAAAAAATAAAAATATAGGTATTCCTAAAATTGGATGAATTAGTATATTGTCTATTCTTTGAGTAAGTGTTGTTATTTTGCCTTATTCATTATATACTTATATCATAATATATAAAGTAATATTAATGGAGGTTTTTTATGGAAAATTTATATGATTTAATTATAATCGGAGGTGGCCCTGGTGGTTTAGCTGCTGGTCTTTATGGTGCTAGAGGAATGATGAAAACTTTGATTATCGAAAAAAATATGTTAGTAGGAGGACAAATAAGCACTACATCGGAAATTGAAAATTATCCTGGTGGGATGGTTAAGGAATCTGGTCTAGAACTTACTTCAAGGATAAAAGAACAAGCTTCTAATTTTGGATGTGAATTTAAAACTGATACTATTACAAAAACTGATCTTTTATCTGAAATAAAAACATTAACTGGAGAGAGTGGGACTGAATATAAAGCTAAATCTGTAATTATCGCCACTGGAGCATACCCTAGATTAGTTGGGGCTCCTGGAGAAAAGGAATATACTGGTAGAGGAGTTTCATATTGTGCTACTTGTGACGCTTTCTTTGTAAAAGGTTTAGAAATCTATGTAATTGGTGGAGGAGATACTGCTGTAGAAGAGGCTATCTACCTTACTAAATTTGCGAAAAAAGTCAATATTGTTCATAGAAGAGATCAACTTCGTGCTGCTAAATCTATTCAAGAAAAGGCATTTAAAAATGACAAGATAAACTTCATTTGGGATACTGTTGTAGAAGAGTTTAAAGGACATCCAGTTACTGGCTTAAAAAGTATTGTTCTTAAAAATAAAAAAACTGGAGAAATTACTGAATATGATGGTAATGGTGAACCTATAGGTGTGTTTGTTTTAGTAGGTAATCTTCCAAATACTGATATCTTTGGAGATGTTTTCAAAAAAAATAATAGTGGTTACTTTATTACAGATGAAAAAACTCTTTCTCCTATAAATGAAAAAACTGGAGATTTAGTAGAAGGAGTATATATTGTAGGAGATTGTCGTGAGAAATCTTTATATCAAGTTATAACTGCTACTGCTGATGGTGCTATTGCTGCTGTTAATGCAGAAAAGTATACAGAAGAAAAATTTAATTAATTTTAAAAATCATTTGTAATTTGAAGAAATCTATATTATATTGCTATAATGTAAATATAGATTTCTTTTCTTATGTTATCTATAATTAAAATTTATTTAGGAGGATTAAATTAATGAAAAAATTATTATTAATAGGGTTATTAGTAGGAAGTGCTACTACAGCTTTCGCTGATAAGTTTATTGAAGCTAGAATTGGTATGAATGCATTTGGAACTTATAATTCAAGCAATTCTGATGCAATCACAAAATATAAAACTAGTAATGTTGGTGTTGACTTTGCAGGAGAATTTTTAGCTTCTGTTGACGAAGAGGAAAATTTCTATCTAGGTGCTGGTATTGCTTACCAAAATAATCAACCTAGCAAAGCAAAGGGAGATCCAATGTTTAAATCTATCCCTGTTTATGGAGCTTTAAAATATTATGTTGGAACTTTAGGAGATAGTGACTGGGAAACATATTTAAAGGCTAATCTAGGTTATTCTTTCAACTCTAAAGATGGTTATGATAGAAACCCTGATGATGGATTATATTATGCTCTTGGTGGAGGTATAGAACACGATGGAGTTATCTTAGAAGTAGCATATCAAACAACATATGGTAAAACTCCTATAAACGACCATGATGATATCAACAACTATTCTAGATGGACATTTGGAATCGGTTATAGATTTAGAGGAATGTAAAATAAAAGATCATAAACTAAAATAATTGTTTATGGTCTTTTTTTCGTGCTATAATAATTAGAATAAATGCTATTAGAATATACATAAAATAATTTTAAAAAAATAATAAAGGAGAAGTAGTTATGAAATTAATTGTAGGACTTGGAAATCCAGGGATGAAATATCATCAAACTAGACATAATATCGGATTTGATGTAATAGATTATTTAGCTAGTGAATTAGGAGTTACAAATTTTAGAAATAAATTTAATGGTGATATTGGAGAAGCTATAGTTGATGGGGAAAAAGTTTTTTTACTAAAACCTATGACATTTATGAATCTTAGTGGAGAATCTATCCGTGAAGTCGTAAAATTTTATAAAATTGATCCAGTAGAAGATCTTATAGTTATCTATGATGATATGGATATAACATTAGGTAAATTAAAGATAAAAAGAAAAGGGAGAGCTGGAGGACATAATGGAGTAAAATCTATTATCTCTCATTTAGGAGATGAATTTATCAGAATAAAATGTGGAATTGGAAAACCTAAAAAAAATGAAGAGGTAGTACATTTTGTTTTAGATACATTTAGTAAAAAAGAAAGGGAAGAAGAAATTTTACCTCTTATAGAAACAGCTGCTAAAGCTGCTAAATCTATGATTACTGCTAAAAGTATTGAAAGGGTAATCGAGAAATTTAATAGAAAATAAAGAGTTATGGGAGCTTTTATGAAATTAGAAAAAAAATATGTTGTTATCCTTGCAATATTTGCATGTTTACTTTGGTCTACTGCATTTGCAGGAGTAAAAATAGGTTTTGAATATATGCCAAAACCTTTTACCTTTGCTGGAATGAGGTTTACCCTTGCAGGTTTAATTTTAATTCCTTTTGCAGTTAGAAAAAACTCTCTTACACAATTTGCAGAAAATACAAAAGTTATTCTTATTGTAGTATTTTTGAATACTGCCATTGGATATGCACTTTATTATACTGCTATGAGTTATGTAGGAGGAGCTACAGCTGCTATTATTGTGGGATCTGGACCTCTTTTAACAGGTATTATGACTCACTTTCTCATGGAAGATGACAAAATGGATAAATATAAAATGTTTAGTATCAGTCTTGGTTTAGTAGGTATTTTAATTATTATTTTACATTCAAAACCTTTAACACCTGTTGGAATGAAAGAAGTTTTTGGAATTATCCTTCTACTTCTTAATTCTATGTTAACTAGTTTTGCAAATATAAAAGTTGCACAAATAAAAAAAGGAATTTCATCTTTATTTTTAACGGCAAATCAAATGTTATGGGGTGGATTGATTTTATTAGGAATGGGAAGAATCTTTGAAGGCTCTATTGAATTTAATCAACCTGTAAGATTTTATATTGCATTAGTATGGTTAGCATTGGTTTCTGCTATAGCATTTTCAATTTGGTTTTTTTTAATCCAACAACCAAATGTCAAAGTTTCAGAATTAAATATGTTTAAATATTTTATTCCTGTTTCAGGAGCAATAATTAGCTGGATTCTTCTACCAAATGAATCTCCTAATTTAGTTTCAATTATCGGAATGGGATTTGTATTTTCAGCACTTATATTTAACCATAAATTTTCCAATAAATAATCGGTGAAATCTAAATATAGAGAAATTTCCTTCTCCTAATCTAGGAGAAGGTGCCTGAAAGGCAGATGAGGTCAAAAAAAAGACAGAAATCAATTAAGATTTCTGTCTTTTTATATTCTCTTTCTCTCCTAATATAGGAGAGATGTCCGCTAGGACAGAGAGGTTAATAGTCTATACTAATTCGATTATTGCCATTGGTGAAGAGTCTCCTCTTCTGATTCCAGTTTTAATAATTCTAGTATATCCACCTTTTCTTTCAGTGTATTTAGGAGCTACTTCAGCAAATAACTTTGCTACAGTATCTTTATCTCTTAAGAATGCTAATGCTCTTCTTCTAGAAGCTAAATCTCCTTTTTTCCCTAAAGTAACCATTCTTTCAGCAAATTTTCTTAATTCCTTTGCTCTAGTTACAGTTGTTTCTATTCTCTCTTCATTGATAAGTGAGATAGTTAAGTTCATTAACATAGCTTTTCTATGATCAGATCTTCTACCTAACTTTCTATATGATTTATTATGATTCATTTTTCAGTTATCCTCCTTTGCTTTTAAAATTAATTAGAGGTATCGTTCCCTTTTAGGTCAAATCCTAATTCTCCCATTTTTTCCAAAATTTCATCTAATGATTTTCTTCCTAAGTTTTTGATTTTCAGTAATTCTGACCATCCCATCTCAGAAAGTTGACCAACATCTTCAATTCCGGCTTTTTTAAGGCAATTGAATGATCTTACAGTAAGGTCTAACTCCTCAATTTTTATACCTGTTACATTATCTTCTACAAGATCTGTTGCAGGTTCATCATTTTCATCTTCATCCTCTTGATCTCTTAATGCTTCCATTCTATCTCCAATCTCAAGGAAAGGATTAAAACAGAATGTTAAAAGTTCAACAGCATATGAAATTGCATCTCTGATTTCAACACTTCCATCAGTTTCAACATTTAATATTAATTTATCAAAATCAGTTTGTCTTCCTACCATTGTATCTTCTACAGAATAAGAAACTTTTTTGATTGGAGTATATATTGCATCTACAGCAATATACTCTACAGACCAATCAGAGCTATCAATGTCGTCAGCTACTACAAATCCTTCACCTGTATCTACTACAAATTCCATATCTACAGTTCTGTTAGTTGTAATTGTACAAATAACATGATCTGGATTTATTATTTCAATACCCATATCTGGATTTATATCTGCTGCTGTAACAACTTTTGGTCCTTCAACTGATAATGTCATTTTCTTTTCTCCAGGCTCATCAGCTTTAATGATAATTTCTTTAATATTAAGAACAATATCAGTTACAGCTTCTTTTACACCTTCCATAGTAGAAAATTCATTTAAAACACCATCAATTCTAACACCTTTAATAGCGGCACCAGGAATAGAAGATAATAATACTCTTCTAAGAGCATTACCAATTGTATTCCCATACCCTCTATATAGAGGTTCAACTATATAACTTCCAGAAAATTCACTAGTCTTCTCTTCTGTAATGTTTATATTTCTTGCCAATTTTTCAATTTTTAACATTGAATCACTCCTTCATAAAATTTTGTGTTCTCAAAATTTATTATCTTGAGTAGAATTCTACGATTAATGCTTCATTTAATTCGAAGTCCATATCGTCTTTTGTAGGATTTTGTAAGATTTTTCCACTAAAGTTAGCTTTATCTAATTCAATCCATGCAGGAGCGTTAGCTTCTTCGATAGATGATTTGATTATTTCAACATTTTTTGAGTTTTCTATAACTGCTACAACATCACCAGGTTTAACTCTGTATGATGGAATATTTACTTTTCTTCCATTTACAGAAATATGTCCATGAGATACAACTTGTCTAGCTTGTCTTCTAGTAGAAGCAAAACCTAATCTGTATACTACATTTTCTAATCTTCTCTCTAAATATTGAATTAAGTTAAGACCTGTTACCCCATCTTTTCTTGATGCTTCGTCATATAATTTTCTAAATTGCTTTTCCATTACAGCGTAAACAAATTTAGCTTTTTGCTTTTCTCTTAATTGGATTGCATATTCAGTTGGTTTTTGGTTTGCATTTGGTCTTGGACCTCTGTTTGATTTCTTCTTTATTCCTAAAACAATTGGATCTAATCCAAGTGCTCTACATCTCTTTAATACAGGCTGTCTATTAATTGCCATTGACCTATATCCTCCTTTTTTCTTATTTTTAACTCCGATAATCAGAATTTACATTTTACAATAATATTGAATAAGTGAACTACACTCTTCTCTTTTTAGGTGGTCTACATCCATTATGTGGAACTGGTGTAGCATCAACGATTCTTGATACTTCTAATCCAGCTGCTTGTAATGATCTTACTGTAGCCTCTTTACCTGAACCATGTCCTTTTACTCTTACTTCTACTTTTTTCATTCCATGTTCCATAGCTGCTTTAGCTACTTCTTCTGCAGCGATTTGAGCTGCGAATGGAGTACCTTTCTTTGTGTTCTTGAATCCTGAAGTTCCTCCAGATTTCCAAGCTACAACTCTTCCTTCAGTATCAGTGATAGCGATGATAGTGTTGTTAAAAGTTGAATGTATGTGAGCTATTCCTAAAGGAATATTCTTTAATTTCTTCTTAGTCTTAACTGCGCCTCTTTTCTTAGCCAAGTTAACTCCTCCTTACTTTAAATTTTTTCTATAACAATTAGATTAATTATTTTTTAATTGGTCTTTTTGGACCTTTTACAGTTCTAGCATTAGTTTTTGACTTTTGCCCTCTTACAGGTAAGTTTGCTCTATGTCTAGAACCTCTGTAACATCTGATATCTAATAATCTTTTGATATCAAGTCTGATGTCTTTTCTTAAGTCACCTTCTACTTTGATTCCGTCAACTATAGCTCTGATCTTGTTTAATTCTTCTTCAGTCATATCTTTAACTCTAACATCAAAGTTGATTCCAGCTTCTGTTAAAACTTTTTCTGAAGTTGTTTTTCCGATTCCGAATACATAAGTTAATGCGATAACGATTCTCTTATTTCTTGGGATATCTACTCCTGCTATTCTTGCCACGTATTTTTCCTCCTCGTTTTCTTTATATATCGCTTGGTATAATAACCAGCTAAACACTTTCTTCGATATGCCTTTTGATTACTCCGAATTTTCATCGAAAAGTATCGCCTCTACAGGTCAACATATCTTTACAGCACGCGTTTTTCAAATGTGTGTTGCTTCTTTTAATTACCCTTGAACTTGCTTGTGTTTCGGATTAGATTTGCAGATTACTCTGATCTTTCCGTGTCTTTTAATAACTCTACACTTATCGCAAATAGGCTTTACCGATGCTCTTACTTTCATTTGAAACCTCCTCTCACAAAAAAATTATTTTTTTCTGTAAACAATTCTACCTCTTGATAAATCATAAGGTGAAACTTGAACTAATACCTTATCTCCAGGTAAGATTCTAATGTAATGCATTCTCATCTTTCCTGATATGTGTCCTAAGATCACATGTCCATTTTCTAATTCTACTTTAAACATAGCATTAGGTAATGTTTCTAGTATTACTCCTTCTAACTCTATTACGTCTTGTTTCGCCATACTTCCTCCTCGAAACTTTTTGTTAATACCGAATTATTATATCATAACCTATACAAAAAGTCTAATTTTATTTGAAATTTATTTCTATCTTATTTTTCCTAAGTTTATTCCATTTTTATAACTAGTTTTAGAGATAAAAAATAAAATACTTTTATTTATTTTTTCCCATATTTTTCAACTATTTTTCTTACTTTTCCAATTTACTTAAAACCATTGGTTTACCATCTACAACGGCAACTGAATGTTCAAAGTGGGCACTTCTTTTTCCATCTCTTGTTACTGCAGTCCAACCATCATTCAAGATTCCTACCTTATAAGAACCTGAATTTACCATAGGTTCTATAGCAAGTACCATTCCTTCTTCTATTTTTATTCCTCTACCTTTTCTTCCAAAATTCATTACCATAGGATCTTCATGCATTGTATGCCCTACTCCATGTCCACAAAAATCTCTAACTACTGTAAATCCATTTTTCTTTACATATGTTTCTATTGCATTCCCTAGATTTCCTAATCTATTTCCTGCATAACATTCTTCTATTCCAATTTCTAAAGCTTTTTTTGTTACTTCCAATAATCTTTTTGATTCTTCGTCTATTTCTCCTACTGGAAATGTATATGCAGAATCCCCATAATATCCATCTAATTCTACAACTGTATCTACACTTACAATATCTCCTTCTTGAAGTATTCTATCTCCAGGAATTCCATGAACTACTTCTTCATTTACAGATATACACGATCCAGCTGGATAAGGATTAGTTGGTCCTCCTACTCCTATTGTGGCAGGTCTTCCTCCTTGGGAAATAATATAATCTTCTATTATTTTATTTAATTCATTTGTAGACATTCCAGGAACTATTTTTTCTGGTAATATTTCAGTATATAATCTAGCTATAATTTGATTAGCAGCTTTTATTTTTTCAATTTCTTCTCTTGTTTTTAACTTTATTGCCATTTATACATTCCTCCTTTATTACTCTTACTTTTCTCTCCTAAAATTAGAAATAAGAAAAAAATAAGGTCTTAAAAAAAGGTGAGTTTCCCCACCTTTTTATTTCTTATTATCCTAATATCTTAAATATATCTTCTTTAACTTCTGCTACATCTTTAGTTCCATCTACTTCTGCCATTACTCCTTTTTTTGTATAAAAATCAAATAATGGTGCTGTTTGAGCATGATAAGACTCTAATCTATTTACTACTGTTTCAGCAGTATCATCTTTTCTTTGAACTAATTTTTCTCCACAATAATCACATATTCCTTCTACTTTTGGTGGGTTAAATTCCATATGGAAAGAAGCTCCACATTTTGGACACACTCTTCTACCTGTAATTCTTCCTACAATTAATTCATCAGGTACATTTAGAGAAATTACTTTATCTAAAGATATTCCCATTTCTTTCATTAATACTTCTAAAGCTTCTGCTTGAGGTAAAGTTCTAGGGAACCCATCTAAGATAAACCCATTTTTACAGTCTTCTTCTGCTAATCTATCCTTTATAATTCCAATTATAATCTCATCAGTAACTAATTTACCTTCATCCATAAATTTCTTCGCTTTTAATCCCATTTCAGTTCCACTTTTTATAGCAGCTCTTAAAATATCTCCTGTAGAGATTTGAGGAATTCCATATTTTTCTATTAAAAATTTTGCTTGTGTTCCTTTTCCTGCACCTGGTGCTCCAAATAACATGATATTCATTGAATAATCACTCCTTAAATTTATTATATTTTACAGAATATTATACTATATATTCGTTATTTTTAAAAGTCTGTTTTTTACAGAAAAAAAGTAACCACAAAATTTTATGGTTACTTTCTCTAATTTTACTATTATTTTTTTGAATCTATTAAATACATTTTCACTTTTGTTTTATAGTATTTTTTAGATTTATTTTAATTAATCTATTTGTAAATCCTTGTATGAAGCATATACTGTTTGTCCTTCTTTAATTGTTTCTATAACTTTATTTTCTCTTAAATATTTTACATCTTGTTTTAAAGGATTACTTTCTAAAATAACGAAATCTGCTAATAAACCTTCTTTTATCTTTCCTTTTCTATCTTCTTCAAAGAATTGCCATGCAGGCCCTGTTGTTATTTCTTTTAATGCAGTATAAGTATCTATTCTTTCATTAATTCCTAATATTTTTCCACTTCTAGTAATTCTATTTGTAGAAGTCCATATAACGAAAAATGGATCAAGTGGAGTTACATTAAAGTCTGTATGGTTTGAACTGATAATTCCCATTTCTCTTGATGTTTTTATTGGACTAATAAAAGATGCTTTTTCAAGTCCCATATTTTTTATATGTACATCTCCCCAGAAAAATGTATGATTTGTAAAGTAACTAGGAGTTATTCCTAATTCTACATATTTTTTTAATTGTTCCTTATCTTGGAATTGTGAATGAATTATAACAGGTCTTTTATCTTTATCTGCTGTAATTCCTGCATATTCAATTGCATATATTGCATCATTTATAGCTCCACTTCCATTTGCATGGAAATTTATTTGAATATTATTATCTACCATTATTTTAGCTAATTTAGATAATTCTTCCCTTGTAATAGAAGTATTTCCATGCCAATGTTTTTCTCCATTTGGTCCACCAGTTAGATATTCTTCTTCCATGTCAGCAGTTTTTCCTTGAGGAGATCCATCAAGGGTAAATTTCCCACCACCAAATTTTAAATGATTATTATATTCACCAAAAACATATTTATCATTATTTAACCAATCATCCATTTCAGTAAATGCTGGTAACGAAATTACATCTATAAAT
>QNYN01000123.1 GCA_003973585.1 Fusobacteriota bacterium
CTACAGGAAGTGGAGATGATGTTGTTAATGCAGGAGATGGAGATAATGTTGTTGATGCAGGTGAAGGTAATGACTCTATTGTAACTGGTTCAGGTATGGATACTGTTTATGGAAGAGGTGGTGATGATACTATCTCTACAGGAGATTCCCCTTCCTTTGTAAACTCAAAATAATGATTAACTCCTGCTACTATTTGTCTTTTATAATTTGTTACTTCTCCTAAATCCTTTTCTTGAGATCTTATAAATTCTAAAGCTTTTTCAGCTCTACTATCCATCTCTGTTTCATAGGGTGCTCCTGCTAATTGTCTAGACTCTTTAGTTTCTACATTAGTCTTACTACATGCAGCTAATACTGTAAGTACTCCTGCTACTAAAAGTATTTTTTTCATCATACTCTTCCTCCTATAATTTTATTTTAATCTACACTTTATACTTACTTATATTTTAAAAGAAATCCTTTATATTTTTATTTTTTTGCCACTTATTTCTAATATATCCTAGAGGTAAAATTTTAGAAATTGTGATACAATAATATGTAATATTATAAAATTTAGTTAAACATTTAGGGGAGGAATATGCCTAGAAATATAGTTAAAATAAGACCAAAAAAAAATCTCTTTGAACCTATAGGAGTAAAAAATATAGAGCTAAAAGAGATTACTATTTATGAACGATTAAAAAAAATAGAGATATTATGTATTGTAAAAAGTCCCCATAATTTAGATGAATTAGATCTTATAAAGAAAGAAATTAATGCTAAATTTGGAGAACAGTTAGAATTAGAGTTAGGAGTAGAATTTCTTGCTGCTGGACTTTCTAAATTAGATATAAAATTAGTAGTTGAAAGGATTATTAAAGAATTAAAAGTCATTAGTGCTCCATCTAGATCTTTTTTACACTTGTATAGAATTCATATCCATGACAATCATATTGATATTGAATTAAAGGATCAAGTGGCTTTAGATAATTTAATGAAAGCTGAAATTGATATTAAATTAAATACAAAATTAGGTAGATACGGAATTAATAACCTTGATATACGACTGCTTATAGGCGACTTTACCAAAGAAGTAAAAGAAATAGATGATGAAATCATAGCTATTCATAAAGCAAATTTAGAAAAATCAAATAAAGAGCTTATGGAAAGACAAGAAAAAAATAAACCTCCTGTAATTCCAAAAAGAGAAACTCCAAGGCAAAAAGAAGAAATAAAAATAGCAGAAAAAACTAATGAAAGTAAAGGAATTATTTTTGGAAAAGGAATGATAAAAGGGGTTACCAATGACTTTTTAGAATTTAATGAAATCTATCCTGGAGAAGTTTGTACCCTTGAAGGAGAAGTTTTTAAAACCGAACAAATTGAAATAAAAAATAAATGGAGAATTGTTAAATTTGGTCTTACCAATCACAAAGATTCTGTTTCAGTGAAAATTTTTACTAAAATTGAAACTAAAGTAGATATCAAAGTAGGTATGTGGGTAAAAGTTAAAGGAAAAAAAGAAAACGATCAATACAGTAATCATGAAGATATTTTAGCTGCATCTCAAGTTAATGCTATCGAATCTCAAACTGTCATAAGAGAAGATAAGGCAGATCTAAAAAGGATAGAACTTCATGCACATACTAAAATGAGTGATATGTCTGGATTAATAGATGCAAAGGATTTAGTTAAACAAGCTAGTTTTTGGGGACATCAAGCTATTGCTGTTACAGATTTTGGAGTTACCCATTCATTCCCCTTTGCTTTTAAAGCTGCTAAAGGTTTAGAAAACTTCAAAGTTATTATGGGTTGTGAAGCTTATGTTGTAGACGATGCTATTAAAATGGTAAAAAATGCAAAAGATACTACAATCGAAGGGGAAACATATATTGTATTCGATATAGAAACTACAGGATTTGACCCACATAATGAAGAAATTACAGAAATTGGAGCTGTAAAATTAAATGGTACAACTATTGTTGATAGATTTTCTACCTTTGTAAATCCTAATAAACCTATCCCAGAGAATATAGTTAAACTTACAGGAATTACAGATGAAATGGTAGCAGATGCTCCTCAAATAGAAGAAATTTTACCAAAATTTTTAGAATTCTCTAAAGGTGCAACTATGGTTGCTCATAATGCCAAATTTGATATTGGATTTATTCAAACTAAGTTAAAAACTAAACTAAATAAAGATTATGATCCTGCTGTTATCGACACCATATTATGGGGAAAAAACATCTTAAAAGAACTTAAAAGATACAACCTTAAGGCCATGGCAAAACATCTAGGAATCGAACTTAACAATCATCATAGAGCTGTTGATGATGCTGAAGCTACAGCACATATTTTTGTAAAAATGATGAATATGGTTTTATCTAAAGGTGCTTATAAATTAAGTGAAATAGATGATGTTTATGAAACAGATATAAAACTTATGGATACAATGAATACTATGATATTAGTTCAAAATCAAAAGGGACTGCGAAACCTTTATGAATTAGTTTCTAGAGCTCATATTGATTTTTATGGTCAGAAAAAACCTAGAATCCCAAAATCACTTTTAAATGAATTAAGAGAAGGATTAATCATAGCTAGTAGTGGTAGTGGAACCTTTAAAAATGAAGGTGAACTTGTGAGAGCTTATTTACGAGGTACTGCTAAATCTGAGATAGAAGAACTTGCAAAATTCTATGATTATTTTGAAATTCATCCTAGGGGAACTTATACTGAATTAGTAGAGAAAAAAGAAGTAGAATCATATGACAGTATTATTGAAATGAATAATTTTTTTATTGAATTAGCTAAAAAGCAAAATAAAATTATTGTTGCAACAGGAGATGTTCAATATTTAAATCCTGAAGAACATTTAACTCGTAGTGTCCTTCGATATGGTAGTGGAATGGCTTTTAATTCTTGGCAATATGATAATCAATTATATTTTAGAACTACCGATGAGATGTTAGAAGAATTTTCGTATCTGGGAGAAAACACTGCTTTTGATGTTGTTATTAAAAATACTCATCTTATAAATGATATGATTGAAAAAGTTCAACCTATCCCTGATGGCTTTTATCCTCCTAAAATGGATAATGCTGAAGAAGAAGTTAAAAATATGACCTACGCTAAAGCCCATAAAATCTATGGAAATCCCCTACCAGAACATATAGAGCAAAGAATAGAAAGGGAATTAAAAGCCATTATTGGAAATGGATTTGCTGTTCTTTATTTATCTGCTCAAAAACTTGTTAAAGAATCCCTTGATAATGGATATTTAGTAGGTTCCCGTGGATCAGTTGGTTCTTCATTAGTCGCATTTATGATGGATATAACAGAAGTTAATGCCCTTTACCCTCATTATGTATGTCCTCAATGTCAATATTCTGAATTCATAGATAGGGAAGGAAGTGGAGTTGATTTACCACCTAAAAATTGTCCTAATTGTAGTGATATAGAGATGATTCGTGATGGACATACTATCCCTTTTGAAGTATTTATGGGATTTAATGGTGATAAGGTCCCTGATATCGATCTGAATTTCTCTGGTGAATATCAAGGAGCTATCCATAAATATTGTGAAGTTTTATTCGGGAAAGAAAATGTATTTAAAGCTGGAACTATTTCTACATTAGCTGAAAAAAATGCTTATGGTTATGTTAGAAAATTTTCAGAAGAAAACAATATTCCAATGAGAAGTGCAGAAATAGAAAGGATTGCTAAAGGATGTGAAGGTGTTAAAAAAACAACTGGTCAACATCCTGGAGGAATGATAATAGTTCCTAAGGGAAAATCTATTTATGATTTTACACCTGTGCAGCGACCTGCAAATGATCAAAATTCTAGTTCTATTACTACCCATTATGACTATCATGTAATGGATGAACAATTAGTTAAATTAGATATTTTAGGACATGATGATCCAACTACTATCAAACTTTTACAAGATTTAACTGGGGTTAATATCTATGATGTCCCTTTAGCAGATCCAGATACTATAAAATTATTTTCTAGTACTGAATCATTAGGAGTTACACCAGATGAAATTGGTTCTGTAGTTGGAACATATGGTGTCCCTGAATTTGGAACAGGATTTGTAAGACAAATGTTAGTTGATACTATGCCTACTACCTTTGCTGAATTATGTCGTATATCAGGATTATCTCATGGTACCGATGTATGGCTAAACAATGCCCAAGAATTTGTAAAAAAAGGGGAAGCTACACTTTCTGAAGTTATTTCCGTAAGAGATGACATTATGAACTTCTTAATTGATTCAGGAATTGAAAAAGGTACTGCATTTAAAATAATGGAATTTGTTCGTAAAGGTAGACCAAGTCGAGAGCCTGATCAATGGGAAGAATACTCAAACCTTATGAAGGAGCATAAAGTAGCAGAATGGTATATTGAATCTTGTAAAAGAATCAAATATATGTTCCCTAAGGGACATGCTGTGGCATATGTAATGATGGCTATGAGGATTGCTTATTTTAAAGTTCATTATCCACAAGCTTTTTATACAGCATATCTTACTCGTAAAGCCAATGATTTTGACTCTGATTTTATGTTGACATTAACAGGTATAAAAAAGAAAATTCAAGAATTAAAAAATGAACCTCGTATGGATGTAAGACAAAAGGGACAAATGGCATTATCTGAAATTATATTAGAAATGTATGCTAGAAAAATTGAATTTTTAGGAGTTGATATCTATAAATCCGATGGATTTAAATTTACTATTGAAGGAGATAAAATAAGATTACCTCTCATTGCTGTAAATGGATTAGGAGCAGCAGTTGTAGAAAATATTCTTAATGAAAGAACAAAAGAAAAATTTACTTCATATGAGGATTTAAAAAGAAGAACTAAAACTTCTACTACAATTATTGAAAAATTAAAAGAGCTAAAAGCTGCAGAAGGTCTAAGTGATACCGATCAGAGAAGTTTATTTTAAATATCTTTTACAAAATCCACAAAATAAGATATAATAGTTATAGAAAAAGGTTATTTAGGAGGACAAAATAATGATTACACTTTTAACAGTAATTTTATTTACACTAGCTATTTCTCTGATTGTATTAGTAATGATTCAACCAGATAGAAGTAAAGGAATGAGTGGTGGAATAGGAATGGGTGCAGCTAATAGTATTTTTGGTGTACATGATGATGGTGGACCTTTAGCAAGAGCTACAGAATTTGTTGCTGCAGGATTTTTAATAACTGCATTATTACTATACTTAGTAAGCTAAATCAAAAGGCTAACCTTTTATTAGGTTAGTTTTTTTATTTACTTGTGCAAAATATGTCTATAAAATTGTACAGATAATGAAAAATATGATATAATGGAGATCGAAATGAATACACTATTTCAGAAAAATTTTGATAACATAAGACCCCTTGCATATAGTTTGCGTCCTAAATCATTAGATGAGTATATTGGACAAGACAAAATTATAGGTAAAGGACGAGTATTACGAAAATTGATCGAAAAAGGAAAAATTACAAATTCAATTTTTTGGGGACCCCCTGGGACTGGAAAAACATCTCTAGGAGAATTAATTTCTAATGAATTAGACTATAGTTTCGAAAAGCTAAATGCTACTACTGCTAATTTAAATGATTTTAGACAAGTTATAGATCGAGCTAATAGACGGCTAAACTTAGAAAATAAAAGAACTCTTTTATTTTTAGATGAAATCCATAGATTTAATAAATTACAACAAGATGCTCTTCTACCTCATACAGAAGATGGGCTTATAGTATTAATTGGTGCTACTACAGAAAATCCATATTATACCCTCAACAATGCATTACTTTCTAGGTCTATGATATTTGAATTTGAAAAATTAAGTAAGGATGAAATTTTAGAATTATTAGAAAATGGACTAAAATATAAAAAAACTACTTTAGATGATGAGATAAAACTATATATTGAAGAACTCGCTACTGGAGATGGTAGGATAGCTCTAAATTATTTAGAATTGATTCTAGAAGTAGGAGAAACTATGAATTTAGAGGAAGTAGAAGATCTATTACAAACTCGAAAAGCTGGATATCATAAAAAAGAGGATAAATACAACACTATTTCAGCATTTATAAAAAGTATTAGAGGTTCCGATCCTGATGCTGCTGTTTATTGGTTAGCTAAGATGTTAGATGGTGGAGAAGATCCAAAATATATTGCTAGAAGATTACTCATTAGCGCAGCTGAAGATATAGGACTAGCAAATCCTCAGGCTCTTAGTATGGCAAATGCTGCAATGCTTGCCACTGAAAAAATAGGAATGCCTGAAGTTAGAATTATTTTGTCTGAAGTAACTATCTATCTTGCAATTTCATCTAAATCCTCTAGTGCTTATGAAGCCATTAATTCAGCTATGGGGGATATAAAAAATAAATATTCTGAATCTGTTCCAAAATATTTAACAGATGCAGGAAAGAAAGATTACAAATATCCTCATTCATATAATGATAATTTTGTATATCAAGAATATAAAAAAAGTAATAAAGTTTATTACTCTCCACAAAATAACAAAAATGAAAAACATATTTTGGAAAAATTAAAAAAATTGTGGAAAGATAAATATATAAGATAATTAATAATTAATATTAAGATAATAAAAGTGCCAAAGGGCAAAAAGGAGAAACAGTGAATATAAAAAATATAGCTATTATAGCTCATGTAGACCACGGAAAAACAACTTTAGTAGATGCAATGTTAAGACAATCAGGTGTTTTCGGTGAAAGAGAAGAACTTGTTGAAAGAGTAATGGATTCAAATGACATCGAAAAAGAAAGAGGAATTACAATATTATCAAAAAATGCCTCATTAGATTTTGGTGGATATAAAATAAATATTGTTGATACTCCAGGACATGCTGACTTTGGTGGAGAAGTTCAAAGAATATTAAAAATGGTTGATTCTGTATTATTATTAGTTGACGCTTTTGAAGGTGTAATGCCTCAAACTAAATATGTTTTAAAACAAGCATTAGAACATGGGTTAAGTCCAATTGTTGTAGTAAATAAAATTGATAGACCAAACTCTACTCCTGAAGAAGTTGTAGATTTAGTATTTGATTTATTTGTTGAATTAGGAGCTAATGATCATCAATTAGAATTCCCAGTTTTATATGCTTCTGCTAAAAACGGATTTGCTAAATATGAATTAGATGACGAAGATAAAAACATGCAACCTTTATTTGAAACAATAGTAGAACATGTAAAAGACCCTGAAGGAGATCCTGAAGCTCCATTACAAATGTTAATAACTAATATTTCTCCAGATAACTATGTTGGTAAATTAGCAACTGGAAGAATCCATAATGGTGTTTTAAGAAAAAATCAAGAAGTTACTCTTATCAAAAGAGATGGTGAATTAGTAAACTTTAAAGTTACTAGAATTTTTGGTGCTAAGGGAATGGAAAGAACTGAATTAGAAGCAGCTGTTTGTGGCGATATCGTAACTATTGCTGGAACTGAAAAATTTGATATAGGTGAAACTGTTGCTGATAGAGATAAACCTATGGCATTACCTCTTATTGATATAGACGAACCTACACTAGCTATGACATTTATGGTAAGTACTTCTCCATTTGTTGGAAGAGAAGGTAAATTTGTTACATCTAGAAATATATATGATAGATTAATGAGTGAAGTTGAGCATAATGTAAGTATGAAAGTAGAAAGAACTGAATCTGCTGATGCATTTACTGTAAAAGGTAGAGGAGAACTTCAATTATCTATTTTAATAGAAAATATGAGAAGAGAAGGTTTTGAATTACAAGTTGCTAAACCTCAAGTAATTATGAAAGAAATTGATGGTGTTAAATGTGAACCTATCGAATTAGCTATAATTGATGTTGCTGACGAATTTACTGGTGTTGTAATTGAAAAATTAGGTATCAGAAAAGGTGAAATGTTAAATATGGTTCAAGGTAGTGACGGATATACAAGAATGGAATTCAAAGTACCTGCAAGAGGACTTATTGGATTTAGAAATGAATTCTTAACTGAAACTAGAGGTACTGGTATATTAAATCATTCATTTTATGAATATGAAGCATATAAAGGAGAAGTTCCTACAAGATCTAGAGGAGTATTAATCTCTATAGATACAGGAACTACAACTGCTTATTCTTTAGGAAATGTTCAATCTAGAGGAACTTTATTTGTTAATCCTGGATTAGAAGTTTATGAAGGAATGATCATTGGGGAACACTCAAGAGAAAATGATTTAACTGTTAATGTAACTAGAGGAAAGCAATTAACTAATATGAGAGCATCTGGTACAGACGCTGTTACAAAATTAGCTCCAGCTAGAGAATTTACATTAGAACAAGCATTAGAGTATATTGCTGATGATGAATTAGTAGAAATTACTCCTACAAGTATTAGAATGAGAAAGAAACTTTTATCTGAAGGTGAAAGAAAAAGAGCTGCAAGAGGAACAACTAGATAATAAAAAACCTCCCTAAGGGAGGTTTTTTTATATATTCATTATTTCTACTACTGTTAAAATATGGTCGCTTAAACGTCTATAGTGGTTTAAAATATCCATATGCCCTGTTCCTAACATAGGGTTTTGATTTTTTTCTGCCATTCTGTCTAAATGACTCTTTCTAGCTTCTCTATACAAAGTCGTTATTTTAGAAGCTTTTTTTACTGCTTCTTTTGTTATATCTACATTTCCTGTTTTATATGCAGTTTTTACCATATCAAAGAATTCTACTACCTCATTATGAAGTGTAAATATATCTTTTTTCTTTCTCGGGCTAAGTGCTAAATCATTATTTTTTAATCTAGAATATATTTTCATAATTCTTTCTAAATAATCTGTTAAAGATTCATATTGATCACATATTGCTATATTTTTTCTAGTAGTAATTATTTGATGATGTTCTAAATCTAAACTTAATAATTCACTATTTATCGTAGCAATTTCACCTTGAACTAAATCTATTTTATTTTCAATTTCAAAGACTTTCATAACTTCTTCTGAATCAGGTGATAAATCTTTTTCTATAACTTTTTTTACATTACTCAAAGATATATCGATATCATCAGCAATAGAAATCAATTCTTCTTTTGTTTGTTCTATGGCAAGAGTTGGAGTTTCTATCATTCTCATATCCAAATGAGTATATTTTTGTATTTTTTCATCATCATCTGGAATTATTTTATTTAAGAAATTAGCTAATGGTGTTAGTAAAAATATAAATATAATTGCATTGGTAACATTAAATATTGTATGGGCTGCTGCTAAAAAACCACTTATATTTACGCTTGGATCTACTATATGAGCAATCATATTTGTATATAAGCCATAAATTGGTAATACCCACATCAAACCAACTACATTTATAATCGTATGAGCATAAGCTGCTCTTTTTGCATTTGCTTTAGCTCCAAAAGATGCTAAGAATGCAGTAATTGTAGTACCAACATTAAGTCCCATTACAATAGCTACACCAGTTTGAGCATCTATTAATCCTTGACTAGCTAACATAATAGTTATTCCTAAAGTAGCTGCTGAAGCTTGAACAACTGCCGTTAATAAAGCTCCTACTATTGCTACTAAAAATGCACTTCCAACACTTGTTACATGGAACTTTTGAAACATTTCTATAAACCCTGGCATAGCTCTTAGTGGTTCAAATCCATTTTTCATTAATTCCATACCAAAGAATATTAATCCTATTCCCATCATTAACTTAGCT
>QNYN01000176.1 GCA_003973585.1 Fusobacteriota bacterium
AAATTAGAACTCCTGAAGAAAGAGATGTTCAAATTAAAGAAACTCAAAATAAAAATGTAAAATATGAATCTAGTGATGAAAATGGAGAAATAACAGAGAAATCTGAAACTCCTCGAACTTCAGATAAAGTTGGAAGAAATGATCTTTGTCCTTGTGGTTCTGGAAAGAAATACAAAAAATGTTGTGGAAGGGTGTAATTATGAAGAATATAAATAAAATATTATTAGTGTTAATGGTTATTTTTTTAGGAGCTTGTTCATCTATAAAAGTTGATATGAATCAAGAACAAATACAACTTAGTCAATTAAAAGAACCATATAAACTTATGGATGAAATTATAATAGAAAAATCTGTTTTAAGTGATTGGTATAATAATGAGACTCCTTCTGAATATCTATTAACTAGACAAATTATAAAAAAAGATGGAAAGGATAAACAATTTTTTGAAAGTTTAAAGACTAAAGAGTTAACTCAAGAAGATTATGATAAATTTCAAAAGTTAACAGAAAAATATCTTAATAAATTAAAAAGAAAATATAAACTAAAAAATGAAAATATCAAAAATACAAAAGGTGTAGTTCAAAAATTAGTTATTGGATATAATCTTACATATCCTTCATTAGAAAAACATCTTATGACTGATGTTGCTACTGAAGGTGAAAGGGAAGATATTTTAGAACTTAATAAAAAAACTGAAGATGAAATGACTGATAAAGATAGAAAAAAATTAAGAAAAATTCTTAATAAATGGTTAAAGAGAAAAGAATTCTTCGATCCTGAATCTATGTTTAATGTAGAAATTTCAGAAAAAACAGTTAAATTAGTTGAGTTATCTGAAAAAGAAGAGTTATCTAGTTTAGAAATTAATAACTTAAATGCTAAAGCTTTAGAAATAGCATTCCCTGAGTTAATATCTAAATTATATAGATGGGGAAAATAAAAATTTATAGACATCTATAATCTTAAATAAAAAAAATATAATAATAGCTATATAAAGAGTAGAGAGATTCCTAAAATAGGACTTTCTACTCTTTTATATTCTTTCAGTTATAATTTCCCTTGTTATTTTTTAGGTAAAATGGTAAAATGTCAAGGTTAATATAAGTTAGATAATATTTTTAAAAACATATTTATATAAATTTAGGAGGCGATAATGAAAGACAAAGTTTTGATTTTTGGACATAAAAACCCTGATACAGATTCAATATGTTCAGCTATAGCATATTCAAATTTAAAAAAGCAGCTAGGACTTGATACATTACCAGTAAGGTTAGGAAACTTAAATAAAGAAACTGAATTTATTTTAGATCATTTTAATGTAGAAGTACCTGAATTACTTACTACTATTAAGCCACAAGTTAAAGATTTAACTAAAGTTGAAAAAAAATTCATAAAAGAAACAGATTCTCTTCAAAAAGCATTAGAAATTATGACTGAAGAAGGATACTCAAGTTTACCTGTAGTTAATGATAATAACAAATTAGAAAATATGGTTCACATCTCTGATATTGCAAATGCTTATTTAGGAATGAGTACTAGAGATTTATTTCTTAATTTTGAAACAACATATGAAAATATATGGAATACATTAAAAGATGATTCTGTATTAATTAGTGGAACTTATCCAACAGGTAAAATCTATGGTAAATTAAGAGGAGTTTCAGAGTTATCTAAAATAGAAGAAGGAGATGTAGTTATTACAACTTTATTTTCTGGACATATTGAGAAAGCAGAAAAAGCAGGAGCAAAAATCATATTTTTATGTGTAGATAAAAATGATAAAATTCCTACATATGATATAAATATACCACTTGTTAGAGTTAATAGAGGGATTTTCAAAACATTTAAAATGATCTCACATTCTGTACCTATAAAAGCAATTTTAAATCAAAAGAATTTTTTCCACTTTAAAACTACTGATTATATAGAAGAAATTCAAGATATTATAAAAGATACAAATCAAACTAACTTCCCAGTTGTAAATGAAGATGGAACAATTTTTTCTACTATTAGATCAAAACATATTATGAATTTTGGAAGAAATGAAGTTATTTTAGTTGACCATAATGAAAATTCTCAATCAGTTGATGGTATTGAAACAGCTAAAATTTTAGAAATAGTAGATCATCATAAATTTGGTAATTTTGAAACTTCTGAACCTCTAATGATACGGGCTGCTGCTGTAGGATGTACTTCTACTATTGTTTATAGATTATATAAAGAAGAAGGGATTATCCCTGACAAAGTTACTGCAGGGCTTATGTTAAGTGCTATCTTATCTGATACTTTGATATTTAAGTCGCCAACTTGCACTCCTAAAGATATTGAAGCTGCTAAAGAATTAGCTGAAATTTCAGGATTAGATTATCAAAAATATGGAATGGAAATGTTAATAGCAGGAACTTCTTTAAGTGATAAAACTCCTACTGATATAATTACTATGGATATGAAAGAATTTTCTATGAGTAAATATAAAATAGCTGTTGCTCAAGTTAATACAGTAGATATCGATGGATTATTATCTAATAGAGATCAGCTAGAAGCTGCTATGAATAAGATGATTGAAGAAAAAAATTATGATTTATTTTTATTAGTAATGACTGATATAGTAAATAATGGTTCAAAAATACTAACTTTAGGATCTATTCCTGAATTAGTAGAAAAAGCATTTAATGTAGAATTAGAAGATAAAACTGCTTGGCTAGATGGAGTAGTTTCAAGAAAGAAACAAATTGTACCTTTCCTTATGTCTGCAAGTCAAGCTATCTAATAAAATGAGGAGTCCACCTATTTGGTAGACTCCTATTTTCTTATAGTGCAGTTTTTATAATTTTTCTTGTTATCTCTAGAGTTTGATCTCCTCTTTCTGATAATTTAGTCATTCCATGTAATTCTAAAGAATCAATAATCTTATCTATATCATTTTCTTTAAGTCCATAATCTGATAATTTAGTTGTTATACCAAGAGTATGGAAAAAATTCTCTGTTTTTTCAATGGCTAAATCTACTTTTTCCTCATCGGTACCTTCTCTTAGATCCCAAACTCTTTCTGCATATTGTAATAGTTTTTCAAATTTTTCTATTTTTCTAACCTTCCAAGTAGCAGGTAAAATAGCTGCTAAAGTTTTTGCGTGATCTATTCCAAAGATTCCAGTAATTTCATGTCCTATCATGTGCACTGACCAATCTTGAGGCACACCAGCACCAATAAGCCCATTAAGTCCCATTGTAGCAGACCACACTAAGTTAGCTCTAGCATCGTAATTAGTTGGATTTTCTATAGTTTCTTCACCTTAAACTATAGTTTAAGGCAAATTTTATTTTTTAGATATTATAACCACTCCTAATCTTTATTTTTAAGTATACAAAAAAACCTGTAAACTTTGACACAGTTTTTTTCTGTGTCTAGTTTACAGGTTTCAGTATAGAACCCCTTTAAGAGGTTTTCTTTATTAAAATTATTCTGTTATTTCGATATTTCCAAAGTACCAAGTACCTAAAATATCTCTTTCCCAACCTTTAACTTTATCTTTAACCATCATTACACCTGTATAATAATAAATAGGCATAATTATTAATTTATCCATCATAATTTTTTCAGCAGCATATAAGTCTTTATCTCTTTCTTCTCCTAAAGATACTTTTGAGTGCTCAATTAACTTATCAAATTCTTTATTTTCAGGGAAATCTCCTTTCTTATAACTCCATTGTGCATCGTTATTTCCAGAATAAGAAGTCCATAAGTCTAAGAATGTCATAGGGTCATTATAGTCTCCAATCCATCCTGCTCTTGCTACTTCAAAGTTTCCAACATGTCTAGTATCTTGGAATACAGCCCACTCTTGGTTTACTAAGTTAACATTGATTCCTAAGTTTTTCTTCCACATTTCTTGGATAGCTTCTGCAATAGCTTTATGTCCTTCATTTGTATTATAGATTACTTCAATTGCAGGCATTTCACTAGCATCTTTATATCCATTAGCTTTTAAATATTTAGCTAAATACTCTTGAGCTTTTGCTACATCTGCTGTAGTAGAAATTCCGTAATCTCCAGCAGTTGCTCTAAAATCATTTCCTTTAGAATCTTTTAATCCTGTAGGAACATATCCTGTAGCTGGTTTTTGTCCTGCTTTTGCTACATCTGTTACAAGTTTTTCTCTATCAATAGCTAATGTAAGAGCTTTTCTCATATTGATGTCATTTGTAGGAGCTTTATTTACATTAAAGATATAATAATATACTCCTAAATAAGGCTCAATACGGAAAGTTGGATCTTCAACTTGTCTTTTTGGAATTTCTGGTGTAGGAACTTGAATTATTACATCTAATTCGTCACCATCATAAGCAGTTAAAGCTGTACTACTATCTACAATCATAGGCATAATAACTTTTTCTAACTTAACATTATCTTTATTCCAATAATATTCATTTTTAACTAAAACAATCTTATCATTCATCTTGTATTCTGCAAGTTTGAATGGCCCATTTGATACTGCAATACTTGGATCTTTTGCCCATCCTTCAGGCTTTTTCTCAACAACATCTTGTCTAACAGGCATATATGTATAGAAAGTTAATAAATCTAAAAAATATGCTGTAGGAGCTTTTAAAGTTACTTTAAAAGTATAGTCATCTATTACTTCTAATCCTACATCTTCTCTTGAACCTTTCCCTTCAAAATATTCTTGCCCACCTTTAATATAATAAAGTTGGAATGAATACTCAGAAGCAACTGCTGGATCTAAAGCTCTTAACCAAGCATACTTATAATCATTAGCTGTAACTGGTTGTCCATCTGACCATTTAGCATCTTTTCTTAAGTGAAAAGTATAAACAGTTTTATCATCTGAAATCTCATATGATTCTGCACCTGCTGGTTGTGCTTTTCCATTGGCGTCTGTTCTCATTAATCCTTCAAAAGTATTGTTGATAACAATTCCACCGTCTGAAGCTGAGTTTAGTTGTGGATCAATAGTTTTAGGATCAGATCCTAAGTTAAATCTTAATACTTGTTCTACCCCTGCTTTTTCTGAACTAGCTGCTTTTTCTTCGTTACTTCCACCACATGCAGTTAATAATACTGCTACCATAAGAGTAACTAAGTAAAAAATCTTTTTCATGTTTTTCCTCCTTGTAAAATTATAATATTTGATACTATATAAATTTAATTATATACTACTATTTTTTCCCTTCTATAAACTCTTTAGAAAAATGACATGCTACAAATCGTCCTTCTACAACTTCTTCTAAAAGTGGTTCTTTCTCACTACAAATTTCTTTTGCATATCTACATCTAGTTCTAAATCTACAACCACTAGGTGGATTCAGTGGACTTGGAACATCTCCTTCTAAAATCTCCCTATCTACTTTTGCATTTAATTCTGGATCAGGAATAGGTACAGATGATAATAAAGCCTTTGTATATGGATGAATAGGTTCATCATATAATAAATCTGCATCTGCTATTTCTACCATCTTTCCTAAATATAAAACTCCAATTCTATCTGAAATATGTTTTACCATAGATAAATCATGTGCAATAAATAAATAAGTTAATCCTAACTTTTTCTGTAAATCTTCTAACATATTTACAACTTGTGCTTGAATAGATACATCTAATGCTGAAATAGGCTCATCACAAATAATAAACTCAGGATCTACTGCTAATGCACGAGCTATTCCTATTCTTTGTCTCTGCCCCCCTGAAAATTCATGGGGATAACGACTTGCATGTTCGTGGCTTAGACCAACAGTTTCTAAAAGTTCATATATTCTTTTTTGTCTTTCCTTTCCTTTTGCCAATCCGTGGATATCAAGAGGTTCTCCTATGATATCTCCTACAGTCATCCTAGTATTAAGAGAAGCATATGGATCTTGAAAAATCATTTGTATTTTACGTCTATAAGGTTCTAATTCCTTTTCATTTAGCTGACTAATATCTTTTCCATTATAAATTATTTGTCCTCCAGTTACATCATAAAGTCTAATGATAGTTCTTCCAGTTGTAGATTTACCACATCCTGATTCTCCTACTAGACCAAATGTTTCACCTTTTTTTATGAAAAAATTAATATCATCAACGGCTTTTAAATGTTTCATTTTCTTCTTAAAAAAACCTGTATTTTTAGAAAAATATTTTTTTAAATGTTTAACTTCTATTAAAATTTCTTCTTTTTTATTCTTATCTGCCATCTATCTCACTCCTCCTTTTAACTCTACCTTAGGAGAATCTGGGTGTAATAGCCAACACATAGATCTGTGTCCTTCTCCACACTCATAAAATTCTGGTCTTTCAGTCATACAAATATTCATTGCATGTTCACATCTAGCTGCAAAAGGGCATCCTTTTGGTGGATGTAATAAATCTGGTGGAGTCCCATCGATAGGTATTAATCTTTCTTTATTTTCTATCTTAGGTATAGATTTTAAAAGTCCAACTGTATACGGATGTTGAGGATTATAAAAAATATCTTCTATTTTTCCCTCTTCCATAATTAATCCCCCATACATAACAAGGACTCTAGAACAAACATCTGCTACTACTCCTAAATCATGAGTAATTAAGATAATAGAAGTATCCATTTTTTTTCTTAAATTTTTCATAAGATCTAATATTTGAGCTTGGATAGTAACATCTAATGCTGTTGTTGGCTCATCTGCTATAAGTAAATCTGGTTCACAAGATAATGCTATTGCAATCATTACCCTTTGTCTCATCCCACCAGAAAATTCATGTGGGTATGCCTTTACCCTCTTTTTAGGATCTGGTATTCCTACAAGGGTTAACATTTCAATAGCTTTTTCTAAAGCTTCTTTTTTTGATACTTTTTGATGTTTTAAAATGGCTTCCATAATTTGGTCACCAACAGTATATACAGGGTTTAAAGAAGTCATTGGATCTTGAAATATCATTGCTATTTCATTTCCTCTAACACTTCTCATATCACTTTTACTTTTCTTTAAAAGATCATGCCCTTTAAATATTATTTCCCCTTCTTTTACTTTTCCTGGATATTGTAGTAAACCCATTATAGACATAGAAGTGATACTCTTTCCACTTCCAGATTCTCCTACAATTCCTAGGGCTTCCCCTTTATTTAAACTAAAACTTACACCTCTTACAGCCTGTACTTCACCTAGGTGGGTAAAAAATGAAGTTTTAACATTTTTTAATTCTATTATTTTTTCCACTGTATCCCTCCTATTATTTTCTTAACCTTGGATCTAATGCATCTCTTAATCCATCACCTAAAAAGTTAAATGCAAGCATTGTAATACTAATTGCTAATGATGGGAATAAAAGTTGATATGGGTAAGTTCTAATTCCTGCTAGTGCATCACTTGCTAATGTTCCCCATGATGCTTGAGGAGCACTTACTCCAAGACCGATAAAACTTAGAAATGATTCAGTAAATATTGCATTTGGAATCATCATAGTTAAAGATACAATGATAGGTCCCATTGCATTTGGTATAATATGTCTACTTAAAATTCTAAAGTTTTTTGCTCCTATTATTTTAGCAGCCATAACATATTCTTGTTGTTTAATACTGAGTGTTTGTCCCCGGACTATCCTTGCCATCCGTACCCAGAAGGTTAATCCCATGGCAATAATAATGGTTTTTAATCCTGGTGATATAATTACCATAAGTAAAATAACATATAATAATAATGGAATTGTACTAATAATATCCATTACCCTCATCATTATAGCGTCTACCCTTCCACCTAAGTATCCAGATATTCCACCATAAAATACTCCTATAAAGAAATTTACAAATGTAGCTACTACTGCTACTGTAAGTGATATTCTAGCTCCGTATAATATTCTTACAAATAAATCTCTTCCGTGGGTATCAGTTCCAAAAATATAAGTCTTATTAAACACTCTCTTATAAACTTCACTTTCTTTTCCATCTATAAGGATTTTAAATTTCTGAATTTTTGGATTCTTTTTTGCAAATTTAGCATTTTTATAATCTAAAATAATTTCTTTTCCATTTAGCTTATAAATTTTCTGTGAATTCATCATATCATTTTTTTCTACATTTAATACATCTAATAATTTCCCATCTTTTGTTACTGTAAATACTTTGTATTCAGGATGTACATAAATATAATTGTCTTTATCTACTTGATATATATTAAATCTAGGTGCTATATTTCCAAATTTTAAATCTTGATCTTCATAACTAAATTTTGAAATCATAGGTCCAAAAATAGCTACTAAAAATAATAAAACTATTACAACTAATCCAATCATAGATAGTTTATTTTGTTTTAATCTTCTCCAAGCATCTTGCCAATAAGTAAGGCTAGGTCTACTTTGTCTTTTCCCCTTGACCTCTTCAGATGCCTTTTCCCATCTTTTATCCATTGTTGCCTCCTTAGTCATGTAATTTTATTCTAGGATCGATTAATACATATATAATATCTACTAAAAATACCATTATAATATAAAATCCTGCATAAAAAATTGTTACTCCCATAATAACAGTATAATCTCTGTTACCTACACTTTCTACAAAGTATTTTCCCATTCCAGGAATAGCAAATATTTTTTCTATAACAAATGATCCAGTAAGGATTCCTGCTATCATTGGTCCAACATAAGTTACTACTGGTAATAACCCATTTTTAAGTGCATGTTTTCCAATTACTACAAATTCTGAAAGACCTTTAGCTCTAGCTGTTCTTATATAATCTTGTTGTAAAACTTCTAATAATGAAGATCTTGTAAGCTTTGCTATAAATGCCAATGAAAACCCTGAGAGAGCTATAACAGGCCCTATATAATGTTTCCAACTAGTAAATCCATATGATGGTAACCATCCTAATTTTCCACTAAAAATATAAATGATTAAAGTAGCTATAACGAAACTTGGAATTGTAACTCCTAAAGTTGCAATAATTGTTACTACATAGTCTTCCCATTTATTTTGTTTTAAAGCAGAGATTATCCCTAGAGGAATACCAACGATTAAAACCACTAATACTGCTGCTCCTCCTAATTTTGATGAAACAGGTAATCCAGATTGGATTAAATCAATAACATTTACTCCTACTTTTTGAAATGAAGGTCCAAAATCAAATGATAATACACCTTTCATGTAATCCATATATTGAACATGTAGAGGAGCATTCATATTAAATTTTGCTTCTAATGCTGCTATAACTGCAGGTGGCAATGGTTTTTCTCTTGTAAATGGTCCACCAGGTATAGAATGCATTAAGAAAAATGTTGCTGTTATTACTATATATAATGTGAACAACATCTGCCCTACTCTTTTAAGTATAAATTTTCCCATTGTTACCTCCTAAAATTTTGTGAAAGTTTACAAACTCCCTAATTCTAAACATTTAATAAACATTTCCTAAAATATAACATATTTCTCTATTAAATTAAAGTCTAAACGAACAACGATTGAGTTAAAAACGCATTAAAAATGATACAATTCTGAGTTAAAAAGCATTATGTTTCGTTTTTTTAGTATTATTGTTTGTTTTTATATATTTTAATAAGTATTTAATATTAATAAAAATTAATTTTAAATTTCGAATTAATTTTGAAATCATTTAAAAACATAATATAATCTTATTAGCTATATTAGAAAATTATTAGAAATTTTAATGTGTTTAATTTTATATTTTAG
>QNYN01000196.1 GCA_003973585.1 Fusobacteriota bacterium
TGGCAGTAGTTATATTAGGATTAATGATGTTAGCATGTGGAAAAAAAGAGGGGGAAGTAGAAGAAGTTATAGTTGGAACTGCTCCTAATTTTGTTCCATTTGAATATATGGATGGAGACAAAATAATTGGTTTTGATGTTGAATTATTAGATGAAATTTCAAAGGAAACAGGTGTCAAATTTAAAATGGTAGGAATGGATTTTAGTGGATTATTACCAGCATTACAAACTAAAAAAATAGACATGATAGTGTCAGGAATGTCTGTAACAGAGGATAGAAAGAAAAATGTTAATTTTAGTAATCCTTATTTTACAATTAGTCAAGTAATAATGTTAGGGGAAAACTCTAAAGATATTACAAAAGAAGAAGATATTAATGGTAAAAAAATAGGGGTTGTAATGGGAACAACTAGTGATACTCTAGCAGATAAATTTTCTAAAGATTTAACTGGAGTAGAAGTAATAAAATATAATAAATTATATGAAGCAGCACTAGCATTACAAGGTCAAAAAATAGATATGATAATTTTAGATAATCAACAAGCTAAAAAAACTATTGAGAATAATAAAGGATTAAAATTAGCAAGTTATGTATTACAATCTGAAGATTATGCTATAGCTATGGGAAAAGATAAAACTGAATTATTAAAGAAAATAAATACTGCTTTAGAAAAAATACTAAAAAGTGAAAAATATGATGAATTAATGAAAAAATATATAGATTAATTATGGTAATATAGGGGTGGCAGATGAAGGGAAAAAGTTTTTTAAAACTTTTAGATTTTTCGACTCAAGAAATAAATTTTTTAATTCAGTCGGCTAAAGATCTTAAGTTAGCTAAAAAAAATAATAGTGAAAAACAAAATTTAAAAGGGAAAAATTTAGCTCTTATTTTTGAAAAAGATTCTACTAGAACAAGATGTGCTTTTGAAATAGGGGCTATGGATCAAGGGGCAAATACTGTATATCTAGGCGCAGTAGGTTCTCAAATAGGAAAAAAAGAAAGTATGGCAGATACAGCAAGAGTTTTAGGAAGGATGTTCGATGGCATAGAGTACAGAGGAAGTTCTCAAGAAAAAGTAGAAGAACTAGCAAAATATTCTGGAATTCCTGTATGGAATGGACTTACAGATGAATTTCATCCTACTCAAATTTTAGCTGATTTTATGACTATAGAAGAGAAAAAAGGGAAACTTTCAGATCAAAAATTAGTCTATGTAGGGGATGGAAGAAGTAATATGGGAAATTCTTTATTAATTGGTTCAGCTAAAATGGGAATGAATTTCACTCTATTATCACCATCAGAATTATTCCCTGAAAAAACATTGATAGCTAAAGCAAAAGAAATAGCTGTAGAGACAGGAGCTATTATTAATTTTGAGATATTCCCTGAAAAAGCTCTTGAAGGTGCAGATGTAGTATATACAGATGTATGGTTATCCATGGGAGAAGATTTTGATATATGGAAAAAGAGAATAAAATTACTTAAGGATTACCAAGTTAATAAAAAACTTATGGGATATGCTAATGAAGATGCTATTTTTATGCATTGTTTACCAGCATTTCATAATTTAGAGACTGAGATAGGAAAAAAAATATATGATGAATTTGGTCTAGAAGAATTAGAAGTTAGTGATGAAGTTTTTGAAAGTAAGCAATCAGTTGTTTTTGATCAGGCTGAGAATAGATTACATGCAATAAAATCAATTTTAGTTAATACATTAGTTTAAAAAATTAATTTGGGGAGGGAAAAAATGAAAAAATCTAAAGTTGTATTAGCCTATTCAGGTGGGTTAGATACTTCTATTATTGTTCCATGGTTAAAGGAAAATTATGATGTAGAAGTTATAGCAGTTTGTGTAAATGTTGGACAAGAAGATAATATGGAAGAGGTAAAAGTTAAAGCTATTGAATCTGGGGCTTCTAAAATATATGTTGAAAATGTAGCTGAAGAATTTGTAAAAGATTATGCTTTTAAGGGATTAAAGGCAGGAGCCATATATGAAGATCGTTATTTATTAGGAACAGCATTTGCGAGACCATTAATTGCAAAAATATTAGTAGAAGTAGCTCATAAAGAAGGGGCAGAGTATATTTGTCATGGTTGTACAGGTAAAGGAAATGATCAAGTTAGATTTGAAATAGGAATAGCTTCTTTCGATCCAACGATAAAAATAATTGCTCCTTGGAGAGAATGGAATATAAAATCTAGGGAAGATGCAATAGACTATGCTGAATCTAAAGGGATAAAATTAAATGTAACTAAAGAGAAAATTTATTCTAGAGATCAAAATCTTTGGCATATAAGTCATGAAGGTGGAGATATAGAATTTTTAGAAAATGAACATAAAAATGATTTATATTTGATGGTAAAATCTTTGGAAGAAGCTAAAGATGAAGCAGAATATATTGAGATAGAATTTGAATCAGGGACTCCCATAAGTGTAAATGGTGAAAAAATGTCACCAGCTAATTTATTAATAAAATTAAATGAAATAGCAGGAGAACATGGGATAGGAGTAGTAGATATTGTAGAAAATAGATTGGTAGGAATGAAGTCTAGAGGAATCTATGAAACACCAGGTGGAACAGTTTTATATGCAGCTTTAAAAGAATTAGAAAGTATTTGTTTAGATAAAGAAACACAAGCTTTTAAAAAGAATCTAGGACAAAAATACGGAGAATTAGTTTATAATGGTTTGTGGTTTACCCCATTAAAAGAAGGAATGGATGCTTTTGTTAATGAAGTTTCAAAAGTAGTAACAGGAACAATAAAATTAAAGTTATATAAGGGAAATATAAAAGTAGCTTCAAGAATATCTCCTAATGCACTATATGATGATAAAATTTCATCATTTGGAGCCAGTGATTTATATGATCATCATGATGCAGAAGGATTTATAAAATTATTTTCCCTTCCAAGTAAAATTAGAGCTATAAAAAACATAAAAAAATAGTCCGAAAGGGCTATTTTTATTTGCTTATAATAGTCAAAATTAATTTTATAAGTTCTTATTTTATAAGGGCTAAAATATCGTTAGCTTCTACAATTAGATAACTTTTCTCTGAAGTAGAAACTTTAACGCCAGAATTAGGATTAAAAATTATAGTGTCTCCTACACTTAGTTTTTCTGTTATATTTCCAATTGCAATAATTTTGGCTTTATTAGATATATCTGTATTTGCAGAAATAGGTAAAATTATGCCACTAGTCGTTCTTTCTTCGACTCTTAAAGGTTCAATTAATACTCTATTTCCAATAGGTGTAATATTCATAAAATCATCTCCTTAATTAGTTATAAATTATTATAACATTAATATGAAAAAATTAATTTAAAATTAATAAAATTAAATTTTTTTTGTATTTAATTCATACATATAGTATTATATAGTTAATAAAAAAACAAGGAGGCTACAAAATGAAAAAAATAATGTATCTTGTAAGTGTATTACTTATTCTATTATTAACTGCATGTGGTGGTAATAGTGATGAGAAAAAAGTTAAAGAAGTTGAACAAGTATTGAGGTTCAATTTAGATTCAGATCCACCGTCAATAGATCCACAATTGACTACAGACTCATCAGGAGGAATGATTGTTAATAATACTTTTGAAGGGTTAATGAGAAACGATGCAAATGGTGTACCACAACCTGCCATGGCAGAATCTGTAGATGTATCAAAAGATCAAACAGTTTATACATTCCATTTAAGAGATAATATCAAATGGTCTGATGGAAAGCCTGTAACAGCTGGAGATTTTAAATATGCTTGGATGAGAGGACTTGATCCTAAAGTAGCTTCAGAATATGCATACCAACTTTTTTATATAAAAGGTGGAAGAGCTTATTTTAAAGGTGAAGGAAAAGCAGAAGATGTAGGATTAGAAGTATTAGATGATAAAACATTAAAAGTTACTTTAGAAGCTCCTACACCATATTTTTTAAATTTAGTAACATTTTTTACTTATATGCCAGTAAGAAAAGATGTGGTAGAAAAGAAACCTGAAGGATGGGCAAAAGATCCAAAAATAACAGTATCAAATGGTCCATTTGTAGTTTCTGAATATGTAATGAATGATAAAATTATTTTAACACCAAATAAATATTATTGGAGAGCAGATGAAGTAAAATTAAAGAAATTAGTTCTTACAATGATTATTGAAGGTAGTACTGTATTAACAGCATATGACAATGATGAATTAGATGTAGTTTCAGGACAAATTCCTACTCAAGAAATTCAAAGAAGACAAGTAGAAGATCCTACATTCATATCAATGCCTTATTTAGGAACTTATTATTATTTATTTAATGTAGATAGAGAACCTACAAATGATATTAATATGAGAAAAGCATTATCACTTGCAATAGATAGAGAAAATATAGTGAATGATATAGTTAAAGGTGGACAAGAACCAGCAACTGGATTTGTACCAACTGGATTAGTAGATTCAAAAGGAAATGATTTCAAAATAACAGCTGGAGATTATGGAATGTCTACTAAAGCAAATGTAGAATTAGCACAAGAATATTTAAAGAAATATATGGATGCAAATGGTTATAAAGATCCTAGTGAAATTCCAGAGATTGAATTAATGTATAATACAAGTGAATCACATAAAGCAGTAGCAGAAGCTATTCAACAAATGTGGAAAAAGAACTTAGGATTAAAAATCAGATTAGCAAATCAAGAATGGGCTGTATTTAAGTCAACTAGAAGTCAAGGGAATTTCCAAATAATGAGATCTGTTTGGTTAGGAGACTATAATGACCCTATGACATTCTTAGATATGTGGACATCTTATTCTGGAAATAATAATGCCCAGTGGAGAGCAACAAAAGATGGTAAATTCCCAGAAAATGCAGAATTCACTAAATTAATCGAAGAATCAAAATTAGTAAGTGGTGAAGAAAGAGATGAGAAATTATATGCTGCTGAAAAGATATTGATGGATAACACAATAATAGCACCAATTTATTACTATACTGGAATAGTTCTTATGAAAGATAGAGTAAAAGGTTGGGAAAGAGATATTTTAGGAACTTGGTATTTTGGAAATGCTGAAATAGTAGAGTAAAAATTAAATTGACAAAAGTATCGATAATATAGTATTATAAGTTATATTAATTTTAGGAGGTAAACCCATGGTAATGAAAGGTTTTAGATATTATTGTTATGAATTGATAAGCAACCAAATTTCATAACCAACAGGTTTATTAACTAAGATATTTTTAAAATAAGAATTTTAATTTTAGACCTATATTTAAAATATAGGTCTTTTTGTTAAAAAAATTATGAACCTGTTCTAAATAGAACAGGTTCTTTTTTATAAAAAAAATAAAAGGAGAAAAAAATTATGATTATTAAAATGGCGAAAGATGCAACAAAAGAGCAAGTAGAAAACATGATAAAAGTTTTTGAAAAAATAGGGATGGAAGTAATTGATGCAACTGGCAAAGAATATGGCGTTTTTGGAATTATAGGTGATACTTCAAAATTAAGTATTAGAGATGTAGAAGCTATAGAAGGAGTAGAAACAGTAACGAGAATTCAAGAACCATTCAAAAAAGCAAATAGAAAGATGCAAGAAGAATGTTCTATTATAGATGTAGCAGGAGTAAAAATTGGTGGAAATAATTTCACAATAATGTCAGGACCATGTTCAGTAGAATCAAGAGATCAAATATTAGAAGTAGCTAACTCTGTAAATAAGTCAGGAGCACAAATATTAAGAGGGGGAGCATATAAGCCAAGAACATCTCCATATGCATTTCAAGGGATGGAATTAGAAGGATTAGAATTATTAAAAGAAGCAAGAAAACAAACAGGAATGCCAATAGTAACTGAGATAATGTCAGTAGATTTAGTAGAGAAATTTGATAAAGAAGTTGATTTAATTCAAGTAGGAGCAAGAAATATGCAAAATTTCGACCTTCTAAAAGCATTAGGGAAAATTAAGACACCTATTTTATTAAAGAGAGGATTATCAGCAACAATAGAAGAATGGTTAATGTCAGCAGAATATATTATGGCAGGTGGAAATGAAAATGTAATCTTATGTGAAAGAGGAATAAGAACTTATGAAAAATTCACAAGAAATACATTAGATTTAAGTGCAGTATTAGCAGTAAAAAAATTAAGTCATTTACCAGTAATAGTGGATCCAAGTCATGCAACAGGAAAAAGATGGATGGTAAAAAAACTAGCAATGGCAGCAGCAGCAGTAGGAGCAGATGGATTAATGATAGAAGTTCATAATGATCCTGAAAATGCATTATGTGATGGAGCTCAATCATTAAGACCAGAGCAATTTGAAGAATTAGTAGTAGATGTAAAGAAAATATTAGAAATTGTTGACAAAAAAATGTAGTAAAAAAGGTGGGATATGATGAATAAAAAAACTTTAACAGTAGTAGGATTAGGTTTAATTGGAGGGTGCTATGCTAAAACTTTACGAGAAGAATTTGATACTATCTATGGGGTAGATTTAGATGATTTAGCATTAGCATATGCAACTCGTGAAAATGTAATAAATAAAGGGTTTAAAGATCCTAAAATACCTATATCTGAAAGTGATATTGTGGTAGTTTGTCTGTATCCCCATCTTCTTTTAAAATTTATAGAAGAAAATAAAAATAATTTTAAACCAGGATCTATTATAACAGATGCAATAGGAATAAAAGGTGATACTATAGATAAAATTTTAGAAATATTACCAGAAGGAATAGATTTTGTAGGAGCCCATCCTATGGCAGGGAGGGAAGTACAAGGAGTCTGGAATTCTGATCCTAAAATATTTAGAGGAGCTAACTTTATAATTACCCCACATCCAAAAAACCAGGAAAAGAATTTAGATATAATAGAGAATTTAGCTAAAATAATGGGTTTTAAAAAAGTATCTCGTATAACTCCTAAAGAACACGATGAAGTTATAGCTTTTACAAGTCAGTTAACCCATGCAATAGCAGTAGCACTAGTTAATTCAGATGAAAAAAACTTTGATACAGATGTATTTATAGGAGATTCTTATCGAGATCTAACTCGTATTGCTATGATAAATGAAAATCTTTGGGATAATTTATTTATGGGAAATAGAGAAAATTTAATAAAAAAAATAGAAAACTTTGAAAAAAGTTTAGATGAGATAAAAAATGCTCTAAAAAACTGTGATAGTGAAACCTTGAAAAAAGAGTTTATTAAATCAACTAAAAGGAGAAAGGAGATCCATTAATGGAAAAATTACATATTAATTTAGAAGAAAAATCATACGATATCTTTATAGAAAAAGGAATATTAAATAAAGTAGGAGATTATATTTCTAAAATTTATAAAGGAAAAAAAATAGTTATAGTTACAGATACAAATGTAGATAAATTATATGGAAATAAATTAATGAAAATCCTAGAAAATTCTGGTTATTCTCCTAAAAAAGTAGTTTTTACAGCAGGGGAAGAAAATAAAAACTTTACAACACTTATTGATGTACAAGAACAAATTATAGATTGTGGAATAAAGAGAGGAGATCTTCTAATTGCTTTTGGTGGAGGAGTAGTAGGAGATTTAGCAGGATTTGCAGCTGCTACTCTATATCGAGGGATAGACTTTATACAGATACCAACAACTTTATTAGCTCAAGTAGATAGCAGTGTAGGTGGAAAGGTAGCCGTAGATACTAGTCGAGGTAAAAACTTAGTAGGTAATTTTTACCAACCTAAGATGGTAATCATAGATCCTGAATTATTAGATACATTAGAAGAAAGAGAATTAAAAAGTGGAATGGCAGAAGTTATAAAATATGGTGCTATTTATGATGAAACTTTTTTTGAATATTTAAATTCTAAAAATAATATTTTAGAAGATATAGAAAAAACTTTAAAAAGATGTTGTGAGATAAAGGCAGAAGTAGTAGAAAAAGATGAGTTTGATACAGGAATTCGTATGATTTTAAACTATGGTCATACTCTAGGACATGCCATAGAAAAATATTATAATTATGGGAAATATACCCATGGAGAAGCTATATCTATTGGGATGTATGAAGTAACCTTGTTAGGAGAAAAGTTAGGAATAACTAAAATTGGAGAAGCTAAAAAAATAAAAAACATTTTATTAAAATATAAGTTACCTATTGAAGATAAAGTGGAAATAAAAGATCTTATAGAAGCTATAAAATCAGATAAAAAAAATATATCTGGAACACTTAATTTTATATTCTTAAAGGAAATAGGAAAAGTAGAGATAGTAGGAATAAAAGAAGATGCAATAGATAAAGGATATATTACAACTTCAAAAGAAGGAGTGAAAAAATGAAATTAGAGTTAGTACCAAGTAAATTAGGTGGAAGTATTGTTATACCACCTTCGAAAAGTTTAGCACATAGGGGAATAATAGCTGCTTCATTAGCAGAAGGAACTAGTAAAATAACAAATTTAAATTTTTCTAACGATATAAAAGTTACGACAAATGCTATGAAAAGCTTAGGTGTAGATGTAGAAATATTTGATGATTATGAAATTATTCATGGTAAAGAAAAATTAATTAGAAAAAATAGTATTATTGATTGTGGGGAATCAGGATCTACAATTAGATTTATGATTCCTATTTCTTTATTAGCAGATGGAGAAGTAACTTTTACTGGAGAAGGAAAATTACCGACTAGACCATTAGGAGTGTTTCATAAAATATTTGATGAACAAGGTATAGCATATAAACACGGAGAAAATGAGTTACCTCTTACAATAAATGGTAAATTAAAATCAGGAAGATTTGAGGTTAGAGGAGATATTAGTTCTCAATTTATAACAGGCTTATTATATACACTACCAAAATTAGATGGTGAATCTGAAATAATTATTACAACAAAATTAGAGTCAGTAGGATATATAGACCTTACTTTAGACATATTAGATAGATTTGGTATCAAAATTATAAATGAAAATTATGAAAGATTTATTATACCAGGAAATCAAAAATATAAAGCTCACGATTATAGAGTAGAAGGAGATTTTTCACAAGTAGCATTTTGGTTAGTTGCTGGAATTTTAAATGATGGAATAGATTGTTTAGGAATGAATCCTAATTCTCTTCAAGGAGATAAAGCAATTATTGAAATTTTGAGAGATATGGGAGCTAAAGTTACAGTAGAAGAAGATAGAATTTCTGTAGAAGGTTCTTCTACTTATGGTACAACTATAGATCTTAGTCAGTGTCCAGATTTAGGGCCTATTATTACAGTATTAGCTAGTCTTAGTGAAGGGGAAACTAGAATAGTAAATTCAAGTAGACTAAGGATTAAAGAATCAGATAGGATAACTTCGATGACTACAGAACTTAACA
>QNYN01000001.1 GCA_003973585.1 Fusobacteriota bacterium
AAAAAAATACAATCAGATTGAATTGATTGTATTTTAAATTTTTATAATTTTTTTATTTTTTTCCTTGGTACTGCACTTTCTTTTGAATCGAAATATCTTTTGGATTTATTTTTGGGTATTCTTTTTTGTGCACCTTTGCAAATTCGTCCGGTAAAATCAATTGAAAAATTTTATATCCAAAAGTCCTAGCCCATTTATCAGAAACATCATAATAAAGGGCTAAATGTTTTTTCTCAACTGTTGAAGGTCCTATCCTTGGATTTGTAAAGAATTCACTGACATTATTTACTATGGTTTCTGTATTTTTTAAATGATCATGCTGCCAATTAGAAGATTTTATTATTATTCCATAGTCTTCAACTAAAGAAAAAATATGATTTAAGCTATCATCATCAATTCCTACTTCATTAGGAAGAGCCTCTAATTTGAAATTTGTTTTTTCAGGTTCTCTAAAATTTTTATTTTTTATTTTTTCTATACCAATAGAATTTTTAGCATTTTTTCCTCCATATATATAATTATTATATATATTCTTAGAATTTATTTCTGATTGTTTACTAATATCTATTGCTACACTTCCCTTTCTAGTCATGACTAGATTATTGTAAAGTTTTAAATTAGGGATATCTTCTTTTTCTGTTATCCCATCTGGAATAGGAGAAGTCCTATCAAAGTCAGTATATATAGTATTATTATACACTTCTAGATTAGGGTTTCTTTTCATCCTTATGTTTGTGGTTCCATTATAAAGTAAAAGATTATTTGCAATCCGAGCTTTCATTTCATTATCTTTTGTTGCATCTATTAAAATAGCTTTCCCTTCATCTATCTTCAGATTAGAATAAGGTTTATGCACAACCCAAGAATAAATTCTTTGTTCTACTCCAAATATTAAATTCCCATAAAAATCAAATCTATATTCATCTTTATCTTTACCAAAATTTCTATCCCATTTTTTCATAATGCCATGTCCACCTGTAAGAGAAGAATGGCCAATATTATAAATAACATTTCCTTTTACAGTAACATATCGGCCTTTATAGATATTAACTCCTTTTTGATACGCATCATGAATTATATTATTTTGAATAATAATATCTGTTCCATCTACATTTATAGCTGTTTCACCACCATTGGGTCTATCAAGATCAGGATTTTCAAAATAATTCTTATGCCACCATTTATTTTTTAACATCTCATAATGATCATTCTGTGCCATTCCATCAATTTCTAAACCCTCAATAATAATATACGAAGATTTAGATGTTAGATTAAAGCCTCTATCCCTAAAGTTGATTAAAACTCTTTCACCAGGTAGCCTAGTTATTTTAATAGGATTCTTTTCATTCCCTTTGAATCTAATATCAGAATCTTTAAAGTAGCGACCTCCTCTTATATAAATAACATCTCCAGGCTTCACTTTGATATTTTCTAAATTATTATATGGGGTTTCTATCTTTCCATTACCATTTACCTTAGAATTTAAAACTACATAAACTCCTTTTGGATTTTTATCTTTTTTTATAGAAGTTAGAGTGACCTTTGATATTTTTTTATTCTTATCAATCACTTCAAATTTAAAGGTTCCATTTTGATGATATCCAGGTTGCCAAGTAATTATACCTGTCCTTTTGTTTATACTCATCCCTACTGGAGCATTTTTTAAGCTTTCTCCATCTTTTATCCTCAAAGAAAAAGGATGCCCTGTATAAGTTTTTAAATTAAGATTTTGTGAAAAGACCATAGAAAAAAGCAAAAAATAAATAATTATTTTCATTTATCCTCCTCAAAATAAATATATTTATACAAATATATAAAAGGAGGAATAAAATTCCTCCTTTTAGTATTTTTATTTAATTATTTACAGTCGCAATTTTCGCATTCACAATGATCCGATATAGAATCGATTCCTGGTAATACTTTTCCTTCTAAATACTCTAATGAAGCTCCTCCACCTGTAGAGATATGAGTAAACTTATCAGCAAATCCTAAATCAATTGCTGCAGTTGCAGAGTCTCCTCCACCTATGATTGTAATAGCATCTTCTAAATTAGCAATAGCTTCACATACACCTATTGTTCCTTTAGCAAAGTTAGACATTTCAAATACACCCATTGGTCCATTCCATACTACAGTTTTTGCACCTTTTAATTCTTCTTGGAATAACTCAACAGATTTTGGACCGATATCTAATCCCATTTCATCTGCAGGAATTTCTTCTACAGATACAACTTGATGTCCTGCATCATTTGAAAATTCTTTAGAAGTAATTGTATCAACTGGTAATACTAATTTATCTCCTGCTAATTCCATTAATTCTTTTGCTAAATCTAATCTATCTTCTTCACATAATGAAGAACCAATATTTAATCCTTTAGCCTTTAAGAATGTAAACATCATCCCTCCACCAATAAGAATTTTATCAGCTTTTGGAATTAAATTTTTAATTACAGAAATCTTATCTGAAACTTTTGCTCCACCTAATATAGCTACTAATGGTTTTTGAGGATTTTCCACTACTCCTCCAATGAATTTAATTTCTTTTTCCATTAAGAATCCTGCTGCTGATTCTTTTATGTTTGATGCTACTCCTACATTTGATGCATGAGCTCTATGTGCAGTTCCGAAAGCATCGTTTACAAATACATCTCCTAAAGATGCCCAGTATTTTCCTAATTCAGGATCATTTTTAGATTCTTTTTTACCATCGATATCTTCAAATCTAGTATTTTCAAACATCATAATTTCGCCATTTTTTAATTCTGCTACTGCTTTTTCTAACTCTTCTCCTCTAGTTTGAGGTACGAATTTAACTTCTTGTCCTAATAATTCAGCTAATCTTGCTGCTATTGGTGCCATAGATTTTCCTGCTTTATCTTCTTCAGTTTTTACTCTTCCTAAATGAGAGAAAGCAATAACTCTTCCACCTTTTTCTAATACATATTTAATTGTATCAGTTGCTGCAACTATTCTATTATCATTTGTAATTTTTCCATCTTTCATAGGAACATTAAAATCCACTCTCATTAAAACTTTCTTACCTTCTAAATTTAATTCATTAACTATTTTTTTTGCCATTTTTTTATTACCTCCAAGAGTTTTATATAAAAAATAGCGGAAACCAATGCTTCCGCTATTCTATTTTATTTTATTATTTTAATTACTTTGCTAATTGAGCAAATTTCTTACAAGTTCTGATTAATTGAGATGTATAAGACATTTCGTTATCATACCAAGTTAAGATTTTTACTAATTGCTTTCCATCTACAGTCATTACTTTTGTAGATTGAGCATCAAACCATGATCCAAATTGGATTCCGATACAATCAGATGATACGATTGGCTCTTCTGTATATCCTAAAGTTTCGTTAGCTGCTGCTTTGATTGCTGCATTAACTTCTTCTGGAGTTACAGTCTTTTCTAATTCTACTACTAAATCAACACATGATCCTGTAACAGTTGGAACTCTTACTGCTCCACCATCTAATTTTCCTAATAACTCAGGTAATACTTTTCCTACTGCTACTGCTGCTCCTGTAGAAGTTGGAACCATGTTAGCTGCTCCTGCTCTTCCTCTTCTTGCATTGATATCTTTTGGATGAGGTGCATCTAAGATGTTTTGGTCATTTGTATATGCATGGATAGTTGTCATGAATCCTTTTACTAATCCAAATTCTTTATTTAATACGTTTACAACTGGTGCTAAACAGTTAGTTGTACAAGAAGCTCCTGAAATAATAGTTTCTTCTCCAGTTAATACATCATCGTTTACGTTGAATACGATAGTTTTAAGATCTCCTGCTGCTGGTGCAGAGATAACTACTTTTTTAGCTCCTGCATCGATATGTGCTTGAGACTTTTCTTTAGAAACATAGAATCCAGTACATTCTAATACTACGTCTACACCTAATTCTCCCCAAGGTAAGTCTGCTGCATTTCTTTCAGAGTATATTTTTATTTCTTTTCCATCTACGATTATTCCATCTTCTGTAGCTTCAATTGAATCCATTTTGAATCTTCCTTGAGCTGTATCAAACTTTAATAAGTAAGCTAAAGTTCTAGGATCTGTTAAGTCATTAATTGCTACGATTTCAAACTCAGGGTTGTCTGCCATTAATCTAAATGCTAATCTCCCTATTCTTCCAAATCCGTTTATTGCTATTTTTACTGCTGCCATAATTTGTTCCTCCTAATTTTTTTGTTTTTTCTATCTCTGTATTCAGTATAACTTATTTTTTCTTTTTTTCAACTGAATTTGAATATCAATTTTACAACAATTTATGAGCTACTTTTACCCATTCAACTTTCTTTTAATATATCTTTTATATCTTTTGGTAAATCTGCAACCACAATTTCTTCTTTACCTGTCTCGGGATTAGTAAACTTCAATTTATAAGCATGTAATAGTTGTCGTTTTGCAATTTGATCTTTTTCCCCATAGAGGGTATCTCCTAAAATAGGATAACCTAGAGATGATAGATGAACTCTTATTTGATGGGTTCTACCTGTAAATAACTCCACTTCTAATAAGGTTAAGTTTTGATCTATCATTCTTTTTAAAACTTTAACTTTAGTTTTAGCAGTTTGTCCTCCTTTTTCTACAGGTAATACTTGACGCTTTAGATTCTCGCCTACCCTTCCAATCGGTGTTTCAACTGTAAATTCATCTTTTTCAACTATCCCTTCAACTATTGTTTGATAGTATTTTTTTACCGTTGATTTTTCTTTATTTTGTAAAAATGCTTGAGCATGTCCATTTTTAGCAACTACTATAAGACCAGAAGTATTCATATCTAATCGATTATAGAATCTTGGAACTGTAATTTCACCAGTTTTTTCTTTCAGATAGTAAACAATTCCATTAGCTAAAGTTTTATCTACTTTTTTCTTTGTAGGATGAACTACTAAATAGGGCTCTTTATTTATTATAATTAAATTATTATCTTCATATACAATATCTAACTCCATTTTTATTGGTAATATATTAGTTCCTTTATTGTGTTCCTTAACTAATAATCTATTTAATTTTCTAACTTTTTTATTAGGTTTTACTTTTTTACCATTTAAATAAATATCTATTTTTCTCATACTCCTACTAGAATATCCCAAAACTTCCTTTAAGTAATCTCCTACTTTATAACCATGATATTCTGGTTCAATTATGCATTTTTTCATATTCATCTCCACCTTTTTAGTATCTACAATTAATTATAGAGGCAATTATAAAATTACCTCTATACATAATCATTACTCTATTTAATTAAATATCCTATCAAAAAAACTTTTTTTCTCTATAGGTTCATCTATTGTTAATTCCTTTTTTAAATATACTTTTCCATCTATTAAAATTCTATATTCTCCTACTACAGTTTTAGCTTTTACAGGTGCAGTTATATTTTTCTGTATTTTTATCTCTCTTTTTACTTCTGCATCTTTTTTTATAACTCCAAAATAATCCCTTGAAGAATAAAATTTTACATTAGGTTTTATTCCATTTTTTATTTGGACCATTCCTATTTTATCCCCTTTAGAAAGTAATTTTTTATAGGAATAATTATTATAAAAGCCCTCTAAATCTTTTAAAACTATTTTATCTCTAGTTTTTTCATCAGGAGCTCCTAAAACAACTTCTATCATAGATAAATTATTTTTCTTAGAAACTATGGAAATATTATATCCTGCTAAACTATGATGTCCTGTTTTTAATCCATAGATACCATAGATTCCTAATAATTTATTTCTATTTTTAAATGTTTGCTCTCCATTTCTTATGGTAGCTTCTTTCATCGAGGCTATTTTTAGGTAATCATCATATTTTAGAAGTTCCCTTGAAAGTTTATAAACATCATTTACAGTTGATACATCCATCTGTTTCCCAGTCATTTCAGGTGGTAACCCTGCTGGAGTATAATAATGAGTATTTTCCATTCCCAAAATATTAGCTTTTTTGTTCATTGATTTTACAAAGCTGTCTATATCACCTTTTCCAACATAATAAGCTAGAGAATACGCAGCATTATTAGCTGAATAAACAGCTGCTGCTTTTATAAGATCTCTAACACTTAATCTATCTCCCTTTGTCATCCATATCCTACTACCACCAATTTTTCTAACCTCTTCAGGTATATTCACCATATCATCCATAGAAATATCTCCGGTTTCTATAGCTTCAAATGTTAATAATAGGGTCATCATTTTAGTTACCGATGCCAAAGGATATACCTTATCTTCATTTTCCTGATTTATTATTTTTCCATTTGAAGTCCCTAATAGCCTTGCAACTGGTCTATTTCCAGCTCCAAAACTTAATACACATATAGCCAAATACATTATTATAATAATTTTTTTCATTTTCCCTCTTTCATCCTTTTTATTTTTTCCTAAAATATCAAATTTTAAATATATTTTCTTTTACATCAAAATATTATAGCATAAATTTAAAAAAAGGCGATAATTTCTCATCGCCTTTTTTACTATTTTTCAGATTTTTTTGACATATAGTCTTCTATTGCTGCTTTTATTGCCTCTTCTGCTAACACCGAACAATGTACTTTAGCTGCTGGTAATCCTCCTAAAGCTTCTACTACCGCTTTATTAGTTACTTCTAAAGCTTCTTTTACTGTTTTATTTACTATCATTTCAGTAGTTACAGATGATGAAGCAATTGCTGAAGCACATCCAAAAGTTCTAAATTTTACATCTTTAATTACATCATTTTCTATTCTTAAGAAAATCTCCATCATATCTCCACAAGATGGACTTCCTATTTTCCCATATCCATCTGGATTTTCAATAACTCCTACATTTCTAGGATTCATAAAATGATCCATTACTTTTTCTGTATATTGCATATTTGCCACTCCTCAATTAAAATTATTTTATTATTTATTCAGTTGATATTCATTCCATAAAGGTGATATCATTCTTAATTTTTCTATTACCTTTGGTACTTCTTCTAATACATATTCTATTTCTTCACGAGTATTATATTTTCCTAAAGAAAATCTAATTGTTCCATGAGCATCTACAACCTCTAATCCCATAGCTAATAACACATGAGAAGCTTCTAAATCTGCTGAAGAACATGCTGATCCTGAACTTACTGCAATTCCTTTATAGTCTAAACCTAATAAAATTGATTCTCCTTCTAAATATTTAAAACTTATACTAGAAGTTCCAGGTAATCTATTTGCATCTTTTCCATTTATTTTTATCTCAGGTATTCTTTTTACCATTTCACTTTCAAAGAAATCCCTTAATTCCGTTTCTTTTTTTATATTTTCTTCCATATTAGTGGTAGCTAATTTTAAAGCTGTTGCCATTCCAACAATTCCAGGTAAATTACTTGTTCCAGGTCGGATTTTTCTTTCTTGTCCTCCACCTGTTATAACTTTCCCTATTCTAACTCCATTTCTTATATATAATCCTGCTATTCCTTTAGGTCCATTAAATTTATGTCCAGAGAAAGTCATTAAGTCTACTCCTAATTCCTTTGGATATACAGGTATTTTTCCCATTGTTTGAACAGCATCTGTATGAAATATTATTTTATTTTCTTTTGTAATTTTAGCTATTTCTTCTATAGGTTGAATTACTCCAGTTTCATTATTAGCATGCATTAATGTTACTAATATTGTTTCCCTTTTGATAGCTTTTTTTAATTCTTCTACTTTTATTACACCATTTTCATCTACAGGAAGATAAGTTACTTCAAATCCTTCCCTTTCTAAATCTTCACAAGTGTTTTTAACTCCTGGATGCTCTATTGCACTAGTTATTATATGGTTTCCTCTTCTTTTATATGCTCTAGCTATTCCTCTAACAGCTAGATTATTCCCTTCTACTCCTGTTCCAACAAAAATTAATTCTGACTTTTCTATTTTTAAAATTTCTGCTATTGTTTTTCTTGCTAAATCTAAAGCTTTTCCAGCTTCTTGTCCAAAACTATGCATACTGTGAGCATTTCCATAAACCTCACTAAAGTAAGGCAACATAGCTTCTAATACTTTTTCATCTGTTTTAGTTGTTGCATTATTATCTAAATACACTCTTCTCATAGCTTCACCCCTTATTATATATACATTATATTATCATTGTTTAGCTCTTATGTCAATATAATCATTGGTAAACCAAAGTTTTGATAGTCAAAGGTTTGTAGTGCTTAATTTATTTGGTAAAGTTATAATTTTTCTAAAATAACTCCTTGTTTTTTTAATTTTTTTCTTCCAAAATTACAATAAATATTAATTTCACATTCCTTACATTTAGGTCTTCTAGCTATACAAATATCCCTTCCTTGAAGGATTAAATAATGAGAAATATCGATCCAATATTTTTTAGGAACTATTTTCATCAATTCCCTCTCTATTATTATAGGATTATCACTTTTTACTAATCCTATTAAATTAACTAGCCTTTTTACATGGGTATCTACAGTTATTCCTTCGGCTATTCCCCATATTTCTCCCCTTACAACATTTGCAGTTTTTCTTCCTACACCTGCTAGATCTACTAATTTATCCATCTCTTTTGGAACTTCTCCATTATATTTTTCCAAAAGTATTTCACTAGTTTTTTTTATATTTTTTGCTTTATTTTTATAAAAACCTGTACTTTTTACTAATTTCTCTATTTCTTCTAATTCCATATTAGCAAATTGTTCTGGTGTATTTATCTTTTTCTTATTAAACATTTCTTCTGTTACAATATTTACCCTTTTATCAGTACATTGAGCTGACAAGCTCACAGCTACCAATAGCTCAAATGGTGTTTCATAATTTAAAGCACACTTTGGGTTTCCAAATTTTTCATGCAATATTTCTATTATTTTTTTTATCTTTTGTTTTTTAGTCATAATCCCCACCTATTTTTATAATTATTATTTTATAACATATTTTTTCATTTTCTTCAGTTTATCATATAAAAGAAAAAAGCCCTACCTCAAAAAATTGAGGCAAGGCATAATAATTCAGAAATAAAAAAAACTTACACATGGTAAGTTTTTTTTATCAATAATTCAATTGATACATATAGTCTTAAAAAGGGGGGGCTTAAGCTCTATATGGTGTCAAAGTCACCTTTGAACTAATATAAGTATACTAAATATTTCTTAAAAAGTCAACCTTTTTCAGAACAATTTTTAG
>QNYN01000004.1 GCA_003973585.1 Fusobacteriota bacterium
TTCGTAAAAATTTACCATGCTCTCCATATTTTGTTAAAAATTCTTTGATATCACCAGTATGTGTAATATTACATTGACCTGATCCTGCTATTAATATTTTCTTTCCCATTTTATTCTTCTTTTCTAAAATAGCAGTTTTAATCCCTAAACTTCCAGCAAATATTGCAGAAAAAATACCTCCAGGACCTCCACCAATAACAATATAATCATATATTTTCATAAACTTGCTCCTACTTAAACTAAAATTAAAATAATAATTATATATAGTATACTGTTAATGGAATTATATTTAAAGAAATATTTATAAAAAAGTTGTTGACACTTACTTTAAAATAGGTTATTATATTTTTGTAAAGATTACAAATTTAAAATAATTTTTTTAAAAATAAAAGGAGTGATTGAAAAATGGCAAAAGTAAGATGTACAGTATGTGGTGAAATTTTAGATTCAAATGTTGAGGTTTGTCCAGTATGTAAGGCAACTAAAGAAAAATTTGTACCTTATGATGAAAATGCAACTGAAGAGTGGGCAACAGAGCATAAATTAGGAGAAGGGTTAGCTTGTGGAGATGCAGAAATCATTGAAGGATTAAAAGCAAACTTTGCAGGAGAATGTACTGAAGTTGGTATGTACTTAGCAATGTCTAGAGTAGCAGATAGAGAAGGATATCCTGAAGTTGCAGAAGCATATAAGAGAATTGCATTTGAAGAAGCAGAACATGCAGCTAAATTTGCAGAATTATTAGGAGAAGTAGTTACTAACTCTACTGAAGAAAACTTAAGATTAAGAGTAGCAGCAGAATATGGAGCTACATCAGGGAAATTTGAAATTGCTAAAAGAGCTAAGAAATTAGGATTTGATGCAATTCACGATACAGTTCATGAAATGGCTAAAGATGAAGCTAGACATGGAAAAGCATTCAAAGGTTTATTAGAGAGACATTTTGAAGGAAAATAATTAAATTTTTAAAGGGAGAAGATCATAATTGATTTTCTTCCTTTTTTTTGTAAAAAAACAAACAAAAAAAGTAGGAATATGATAGAATTAGCCGAATATCTAAGGCAAGATAAAAAAAGATAAAATTAGAGGAGAGTGAGGAAAATAGATTATATAATTCACATATTCATGAATGCTATGACTATGATTGCCATATTAAATCCATTTGGAAATGTACCGTTATTTATTGGGTTGACAGAAGATTTAAAAAAGCCTGTTAGGAAAAAACTTTTTAAAGTTATAGTTATCACAGGATTTGCTATAATGGCTGTATTCGCTTTAGTAGGATCATTTATGATGCATAATTTTTTTAAGGTAGAAATGAAAGAAGTAAGGATTGCAGGTGGAATAATATTAGTTATTGTTGCATTAAAAAACTTATTATTTCCTAAAAAAAATGGAAAACAAGAAGAAAATTTAGAAGAATTAACAGAGGAAGAAGAGATAAAACAAGGGATTATCCCAATGGCTTTTCCTATGCTAGTAGGACCTGGATCTTTAGCCAGTGTTTTATTAATTAGACAAGAAGTTGGAGTTATTTCTGCAGTGGCATCTTGTGTAGTTGTTTTTGCCATTATACATGTAATGTTTTTAAGTGCAGATTTTATAGAAAAAATATTTGGAGAATTAGTATTATTTGTATTATCGAGGGTCATGCAACTATTTATAATGGCTGTAGGTATTAAAACTATAATAAGTGGAGTAGCATTAGTTATCCAATAAATTAGGAGGGAAATCATGAAGAAAGTAGCACTTTATTTAGCAACAGGATTTGAAGAGATAGAAGCTTTGGCAACAGTAGATATATTGAGAAGGGGAGACATAGAGGTTGATGTGGTATCTATAGAAGAAACATTAGAAGTAGTAGGATCTCATAAAATAAAAGTTTTTGCAGACAAATTAATAAAAGATATTAATCTCGAAGATTATCAAATGATTGTTTTACCTGGAGGAATGCCAGGAACTTTAAATTTAAATGATTCTGAGATTTTAAAGACACAAATTTTAGAATTTTATAAAAATAAAAAGTATATAGGAGCAATATGTGCTGCTCCTATGATTTTAGGGAAAATGAAGTTACTAGTTGGAAAAGAAGCTACATGTTATCCTGGAGTAGAAGATAATTTAGAAGGAGCTATTTATAGAAGTGATTTAGATGTTATAGTAGCTGAAAATATTATAACTTCTAGAGGAGCAGGAACAGCTATGAAATTTGGACTAAAATTAGTAGAATTATTAGAGGGAAAAGAGGTTAGTGATAAATTAACTAAAAGTTTGTTAGTTTAAAATTGTGTTCTGGCGGTTAGATATTACTATAATTTGGTTAAAAATTTAATCATTTATACCTTTAAAAAACCTAATCGATATAGTAAACTGATTTAGTAAATATAGAATTTATAAAATTTTAGGAGGTAGGGTTAAAAATGGGATTATTTGATTTTTTAAAAAAAGGAAAAAAACAAGAGCAAGAGGAAAATTATATTGAGATATACTCACCATTAAATGGAAGAGTAATTGATTTATCAGAAGTTCCTGATGAAGCATTTGCAGAAAAAATGATAGGAGATGGATGTGCTATCGAACCTTCAGAAGGATCTGTTTTTGCTATAGCAGATGCTGAAATTGATATTTTTGATACTAACCATGCAGTAAGTTTTGATATTGATGATTTAGAAATGATCGTTCACTTTGGAATCGATACTGTTAAATTAGATGGAAAAGGATTTGAAAGATTAGTAGAGCCTGGAAATGTAAAAAAAGGTGACGAATTAGTAAAATATGATTTAGATTTCATTAAAGAAAATGCAAAATCTACAAGAACACCAGTTATCATCTCAAATATGGAAGATGTTGCTGAAATAAAAGTTGTAGCTTCTGGAGAAGTTAAAGCTGGAGATTTATTAATGAAGGTAAAATTAAAATAAGTATATAATAAAAAATGAGGAGTTAATTCCTCATTTTTTGTTGTCTATAAATATTTTTTTAAGGTATTTTCTAATTTTAAAACACCATCTTCTATACTTTCAATATAAATTTCTTCTTGATAATCGTGTTTATTTAAACTTTTATTATACATAGGATCATAGTATTCAACCATCATTTCTCTAGCAGCTTCTCTAATATTTCCTTCTTCTACTAATTTAATAAATTTAGAATAAGCATTTCCATCCATATATCTTTTTAATTTTTTTGCAACATCTAATAAATTTTCTTTTAATTCTTCAATACCAGTATAATCTTCTATAATAATATCTAATCTCATTTCAATAGGACCTTCTACTAAAATTTTAACACCATTTTTCATAGTATTCCAAAATGGTTCTGGAATATGAATAGGACCAATTTTTCTACTTTCTCCTTCGATGACAATAACATTATTTTTTCTATGTTTTACTGCATCGTATAATAATGATTCAAAAGTTTTTTGACTTCTATCTTGAGGTATTCCAATATGTCCAAAATGAGAACCTCTATTTTTTGCCATCCCTTCTAAATCTATAGTCTCAAAACCTTTTTTAGCTAGTTCAAATAAAATTTTGGTTTTACCTGTTCCAGTTTTACCGTGAAGAGTAATAAGAGTTAAACCTTTTACTATGTTTTCTAAGTCATTCATAATAAAACTTCTATACGATTTATAGCCTCCACTTAGTCTAGCAGTTTTGTAACCCATAGAGTTAAAAAATGATGTCATAGAACCACTTCTCATTCCTCCTCTAGCACAGAAAAAGATAATCGAATCATATTTTTTTGCTAGTTCACTGACTTCACTTGTAATAGCTCCTAATCTTTTAGAAATAGCCTCTACTCCCATTAATTTAGCTTTTTCAGGGGATTCTTTTTTATATGCAGTCCCGACCATAACCCTTTCTTCATCTAATAATACTGGGATATTAATAGCTCCTGGAATTGTAGATTCTTCATATTCTTTAGGAGTTCTAACATCTATTAAAATATAATTTTTTTTCTTTAAAAGTTCACTATAAGTTATTTCATTTTTATTCATATCATCGTATATATTTATTTTCAAAATATCCACCTTCCTTTTGTTTATTATAACATTTTTAAGAAAAAAATTATTTTTTATCTACTTTTTTTCTTTGTGGACAAGGGCAAGAACCACCATTACATCTCATAGTTCCTGCAACTCCTACAATAGTAGAATTTTCATGGCTACTTTTTAAAACTACAGTATTACTTCCTATCTTTGTTCCTTTAGCAATGGTAATATTTCCTAAAACCTTTGCTCCAGCTCCTATCACTACATTATCCTCAATAGTAGGATGTCTTTTTCCACTTTCTTTACCAGTTCCACCTAAGGTAACTTGATGATAGATAGTTACATTATCTTTTATAACTGCAGTTTCTCCAATTACAACTCCCATTCCGTGATCAATAAATAACCCTTTACCAATAGTAGCTCCAGGGTGAATTTCAATACCAGTAAAAAACCTTGATATTTGTGATATTAATCGTGCTAAAAAAAATAGATTATTTTTAAAGAAAAAATGAGCTATTCTATGATTAATAATAGCGTGAATAGTTGGATAAAGCAGTAAAATTTCAATACTTGATTTTGCTGATGGGTCATTTTTTTTAATATTTTCAATATCATATTTTAAATTTTTAAACATTTTTCCTCCGAATTTTATAACTTTTTATCAAAAACTCCTGTAGATAGATATTTTTCTCCACCATCTGGAGATACTGTAACTACAATTTTTCCTTCTCCTAATTCTTTAGCAAGAATTTTAGCAGCAGCGATATTTGCTCCACTAGATATTCCTAAATATAGCCCATCACTATCTAAAATATTTTTTGTAGTCTCATATGCTTGTTGGTCGCTAATTTTTATTACTTTATCGATAATAGAGGTGTCTAATATTGCTGGGATAAATCCAGCTCCTATTCCTTGTATTTTATGGGAACCACTATCTTCACCAGATAAAATAGCTGAATTAGTTGGTTCTACTGCTAATATTTTTATTTTTTTATTTTGCTCTTTTAGATATTTTCCTATTCCACCTAGAGTCCCTCCAGTTCCAACTCCTGCTATAAAAGCATCAATATTAGGAATTTCTTTATATATTTCAATTCCTGTAGAAATATAATGTGCTTTTATATTAGAAGGATTTTCAAATTGATTGGGAATATAATATTTTTTATTTTCTTTCGCCATTTCGTAAGCTTTATCAATAGCACCAGTCATTCCCTTTTCAGGTTCTGTTAAAACTAAGTCAGCCCCATAAGAACTAATAATATCTTTCCTCTCTTGGCTCATACTAGAGGGCATGACTAAAGTCACACTATACCCCATAGCTTTTCCGATCATAGCTAAAGCTACTCCTGTATTACCACTTGTAGGCTCTAAAATAGTATCGCCTTTTTTTAATTTTTTATTCTCTATAGCATCTAAAATCATTTGAAGAGCTGCTCGGTCTTTTATTGATCCACTAGGATTAAATTTTTCTAGTTTGACATATATATCAGCTAGACCTTTTTCTGGTTTTAATTTTACAATAGGGGTATTTCCAATTAATTCAATTATATTTTTATAGATAAAAATCACTCCTTATTTTATTATTTACTCTAATAATATCATTTACCTAGTTAAGTAGTCAAGAATATAGGGTGTAAAATAAAATTGTATCTCCTAAAAAACTTAGGTATACTGAGATAAGAAGTAAAAATGGAGGAGATTTATGGGAGATTTTTTTAGTTTGAATACTATAATAACAATTATTTATATATTAAATATTATATTTATAATTACAATAGTTTTTTTTGAAAGAAGAAAAAATGAAAATACATTAATGTGGATTCTTATTTTAGCATTTACCCATGTAATAGGATTTTTATTATATATATTTTTAGGCCTTAGTCTAAGAAAAAGAAGGTTTACTAAAAAATATTTTAAAAGTTTTTCATTTAATAAGATAAAGCTAAAAAAAGGAGCTATAGAAGATACAACTTTTCATCCTCAAAACAATTTAATAAAATTATTTAATATAAAAAACCATTCATTTCTTCGAACAGGAAATAAGGTAAAAGTATTTAAACATGGAAAGTGTTTTTTTGAGGAATTAATAAGAGAATTAAATGAAGCAAAAAAATATATTCATATGGAATATTATATTTTTGAAAATGATGAGATTGGTTCACAAATTATGGATATCTTAGTAAAAAAAGCTGAAGAAGGATTAAAAATTATATTGATTTATGATGGAATGGGATGTGCAAAAGTTCCTAGTAAATTTTTTAAAAGATTAAGTAATGCAGGAGGAGAAGTACAAAATTTTTTCCCGCCATTTTTTTCTGGGTATGGACTTCGTGTAAATTATAGAACACATAGAAAGATAACTTTAGTAGATGGAAAATGTGGTTTTTTAGGTGGGATAAATATAGGAGATGATTATTTAGGTGATGGGAAAAAAAGAGATTATTGGAGGGATACCCATCTTAAGATAGAAGGATCTGGAATTATAGGTTTAGAAAAAGAATTTTTAATAAATTATGATTTCATGAAAAATAATCAACGCTTTTTTAAGAAAAAAAGAAAAAAAGATGATTTATCTATAGATGAATATTTAAATTACGAAGAAGTAAATGGAGAAACAGATTTACAGATTGTTAGTAGTGGTCCTGATTATGAAGAGCCATATATTAAAAATGGAATTTATAAAATGATTTCAGATGCAAAAAGAAGTATATATATACAAACACCTTATTTTATTCCTGATGAAACTGTTTTAAATGCTTTAAAAATAGCTGTAATGAGTGGAATAGAAGTAAATATAATGATACCAAATAAACCTGATCATATTTTTGTTTATTGGGCTACCCTTTCATATATTGGTGATTTAGTAAAAGTAGGAGCAAAATGTTATGTATACGAAAATGGATTTTTACATTCAAAAGTAGTGATAGTAGATGATAAAGTATGTACTGTAGGATCTACTAATATGGATATTAGAAGTTTTGCTCTTAATTTTGAAATAAATGCTTTTATATATGATCCTAAAATAGCACTAGAATTAAAGGAAAACTTCTTAGAAGACATGAAAACTTCTACTTTAATAACTCCTAAAAAATATAACGAAAGAAGTTTGATAATAAAAATCAAAGAATCAATTTCACGATTATTATCACCAATTATGTAAAATTCTCTAATTTTAATAATATTTAACTTTGACTTTAAAAAATTAACATGTTAAAATAACACATGTAATTTATAAAGGGGTGGTTAGATGACATTAATTAGAGTAGGATTATTTGGATTTTTATATTTTTTAAAATTAAATATATTTCAACTTTCTAAAGTAAAGAAGATAGAAAATGAGAGGGAACGAGTTTTCTATGCAAGAAATTTATTTAGAGGTTTTGGAAAAGGAATTATAGAAAGAACAAAAGCTGATGTAGAAGTTATTTATGAAGATGAAGAAGAATTTAAAAAATTATCTTTAGAAGAGCCTATGGTATTAATTGCAAACCATCAAAGTAATTTAGATATACCTACAATACAAGGATATTTTCCGTTTGTACCAGGTTTTATGGCAAAAAAAGAAATGGAGACATGGATGTTTTTTAGAACATGGATGCCTATTACAAATTCTATATTTGTAGATAGAAAAAATCCTAGAGAAGGAATAAAAGCCATTAGAAAATCAGTAAAATTTATAAAAGAAGGTTATCCTATGTTAGTTTTTCCAGAAGGAACTAGATCTGAAGATGGGAAAATAGGAGAATTTAAAAATGGTGGATTTAAGGTAGCTATAGATTCGAAAGCAAAGATAATTCCTATAACTATAAAAGGAACTTATGATATTCAAAATAGAAAAAGTATAAAAATATTTAAAGGTAAAAAAATAAAGTTAATTATTGGAAAAGTAATAGACACTAAAGATTATGATAAAGAAGGGTTGAAAAATATCCATAATATTACAAAAGAAATCATAGCTAATAACTATAATAAATATTAAAAAAAGCTCAAGTTAGAAAATTTAACTTGAGCTTTTTACTATTTTAATTATGCAGTTTTAGTTTTTGCATCTTCTTTAGCACCATCTAAAGTTTCCCCTTCAGATTTTGCAATAATAAGAGTACAAACAGCATCTCCAGTAATGTTTACAGCAGTTCTAGTCATATCTAAAATTCTGTCAACACCCATGATAAGAGCAATACCTTCAATAGGTAACCCTACTTGAGTTAATACCATAGATAACATGATAAGACCTACTCCTGGAACTCCTGCAGTACCAATAGAAGCAAGTGTAGCAGTTAATATAACAGCAACATAGTCACCCATAGTAAGATGAACACCGTATACAGATGCAATAAATACAACTGCAACTCCTTGCATTATAGCAGTTCCGTCCATATTAACAGTAGCTCCTAATGGAATTGTAAATGAACTTACACTTTTAGATACTCCAAATTCATCTTGTACAGTTTCTAATGTTACTGGTAATGTAGCTCCACTACTTGCAGTTGAAAAGGCAACTGATAAAGCAGGTGCAAACTTTTTAAAGAATGTAATAGGGTTCATTTTAACAATAGACACTAATAATCCCTGATATGTAAATAATCCATGTAAGAATAATGCTCCAATAACTGTGAACATATATTTTAATAATGGCATCATAGCACTATATCCTAAAGATGAAAATGTATTTGCTATTAAACAAAATACTCCAAGGGGAGCAACTTTCATAATAAGCCCTACTATTTCAAGTACTAAATCATTTCCTTGATCAAATAATTCTTTTACCTTGCTAACTTTATTTCCTAAGATAGTTAATCCAGCACCAGTTAAAAGAGCAAAGGTAATAATTTGTAACATATTTCCTTTTGCCATTGAATCAATTGGGTTAGTTGGAACTATATCAATAAGTACATTAACAAATGGTTTTGCACTATTAATATTTTTAGATGTTTTTTCTATACTATCTGCTATTAATCCAGCACCTGGATCTATTATATTTGCTAAAGTAAGTCCAATTACAATGGCAACAGCAGTTGTAAATAAATAAAATCCTAAAGTTTTTACTCCTATTCTACCTAGTTTTTTGATATCACCCATTGCCGAACTACCAACAGTTAATGATATGAATACAAGAGGAACAACCATCATTTTAATAGCATTT
>QNYN01000192.1 GCA_003973585.1 Fusobacteriota bacterium
ATGTTATCTATTGATAACTATTTAAAAATGTAATTTGCATTTAATAAAATAATGTACTAATATAATACTAAAAGAAGAGAAAAGATACTTTCAAGTTGATTATAATGCTTATAGCTTTATTTTCAACTTTTTTTTTAGAAAAATGTATACAAAATATGTTATTTATCAAAGATGAGTCTATTAATAAAAAAGGAGTAAAAGATGGAATTAAATGTTAAGAGACCAGTGTGGGTAGAAATAAACCTAAATAATCTAAAAAATAATGTGAGAGAGATAAAAAAGCATATAAAACCTAAAACTGAGATTATGGCAGTTGTAAAAGCAGATGCTTATGGGCATGGAGCTATAGGGATAATAAAAACTTTAAAAGAAGAGGGGATAAAAAGATTTGCTGTAGCAGTATTGTCAGAAGCTATAGAAATAAGAAATGTAGATAAAGAAGTCCAAATAATGTTATTGGGATATACTCCAGATGCAAACTTAGAAGAATTAATTAGTTGGGGGATAACTCCTACAATATACTCTCTAAGGCAGGCAAAGGTATTAGATCAATTAGCTAAAGAGAAAAATAAAAAGGTAGCAATTCATATAAATTTAGATACAGGGATGCACCGTGTGGGATTACCTATAAAATATAGAACTGTAGAGGTCATAAAAGAAATAAGTGAGATGGAAAATATTTATTTAGAAGGAGTATATACACATTTTGCTGTAGCTGATGAAGCAGATAAATGGTATACAAAAAAACAAGTAAAAGATTTTGAATATATTATAGATGAGTTGGAAAAATTAGGAGTAGAAATTCCTATTAAGCATGTTTCCAATAGTGCAGCTATTTTAGATCTACCAGAATTTAATTATGATATGGTCAGAGCTGGACTTTTAATGTATGGACATTATCCATCGGAAGTTCAAGAAAAAGATAGAGTAATAGATTTAAAACAAGTAATGTCTTTACACAGTAAAATTTATCATATAAGGACATTAGAAAAGGGAGAATCTATAAGTTATGGATTAACTTATACAGTAAATAGAAAATCTAAAACAGGATTAATTCCCATAGGTTATGCAGATGGGTATTTTAGAAGATTAAGTAATAAAGCAAGGATAATAATAAAAGGAAAAAACGCAGTAGCTAAAGTTGCAGGTGCAGTATGTATGGATAAATTTGTAGTGGATATAACAGGGTTAGAAGGTGTAAAAGGAGGAGATGAAGTTATCTTATTTGGAGAAGATGAATACCATTCTGTAACTCCAGAAGAATTAGCTGATATATTAGAAACAATAAATTATGAAGTTCTTTGTGCAGTAAGTAAGAGAGTTCCTAGAGTCTATAAGGAGAATAATAAAATAATATGGATTAGGGATGAAGTCTTAGATAAATACAATTAGAAATAAAAGGGGGAATACAATGAGAAAAGTTAAAGTAGCAATATGGGGATTTGGAGCAATGGGAAGTGGAATGGCAAGAGCACTTTTAAATAAGAAAGGAATAGAAATAGTTGGAGTATGTGATCTTCACCCTGATAGAGTTGATAGAGAGATGCATGAAGTTTTAGGAGTAAATAGAGGAGATAGAAAAGAAGTATTTATTAATGGGGATATTCATGAAGTATTAAGTGAAAAATCATGTGATGTATGTTTATGTGCAACAGATTCATTTGTAAAAAAAGCTTTTCCTAGATTAAAATTAGTTTTAGAAAAAAAAATAAATGTAATTTCTACAGCAGAAGAAATGTCATACCCTAAGGCTCAAAGTCCAGAAGAAGCAAAAGAATTAGATCGAATTGCAAAAGAAAATGGTGTAACAATATTAGGAACTGGGATAAATCCTGGATTAATGATGGATTTATTAGTATTAACATTAACAGGAGCTATGATAGATTTAACTCATATTAAATCAGAAAGGGTAAATAGTTTATCACCATTTGGACATGCTGTAATGGAGGAACAAGGAGTTGGATTAACACCTGAAGAATTTATAAAGCAAGATAAAGCAGGAACTTTAGCAGGACATGTGGGATTTGAAGAGTCTGTAAATATGATGGCTGATGCAATTGGTTGGAAATTAGATGGACCATTAAAAACTTCTATGAAACCAATAGTAACAACTGTACCTCGTGAAACACCTTATATAAAAGTAGAAGCAGGTTATGTAGCAGGATGTTCTATGTTAGGTGATGGATATGTAGATGGAGAGAAAAAGATAGAAATGATTCATCCACAACAAATAGAACCTCAATTAGAAGGGGTAGATACAGGAGATTATATTACTTTAACAGGAACTCCCAATATTAATATGGCAATTACACCAGAGGTAGACGGAGGAATAGGAACAATTGCAATGTGTATTAATATGATTCCACAAGTAATAAATTCAAGACCTGGGCTAAAAACAATGATTGACTTACCAGTACCAAGATGTATTATGGGTGATTATAGAGATGCATTAGAAGTAGAGTTAGTTTAATATTTGTCAGAAGAGGGGGAAATACAATGTTAGCTAAAAAAGGTGATTGGGTACTGATATATAATGTAGTTTTAGAACCTAAAGATAGAGCACCACAAATTCCAGAGGATACAAAAAAAGTTCCTTTAGAAATGTGGGTTAAAGGTTTTTTATTAGATGATGCAAAAATAGGGGAAATGGTAACTATAGAAACAATAGTAGGAAGAAAAGTTACTGGTAAATTATTAGAAAAGTTTCCTTCACATAATCCAGATTATGGAAATCATGTACCAGAAATTTTACAAATAGGGAAAACACTAAAGGAAATCTTGTTTCAAGGGGAGGCTGAATAATGGATAAAAATTATGCAGCTGTAATGGCTAGAAAAACTGAAATAATGAAAAAAGCAGTTGGAATTGATTATGATGTATTTGAAGCAGAAGGAATTGATTTTAACTACGAAGAGATGATGAAAGAAACAGGATATTCATTAGAAGAAATGGTGAAAATTCAAGGAGAAACAGGAGTAGGAAATACTCCTATCTATGAATTAAAAAATCTAACTAAACTAGCTAGAAAAATAGCTCCTAAAGGAAAGGGAGCAAGGATATTTTTAAAAGACGAAGCTTCTAATCCATCAGGAAGTTTTAAAGCTAGAAGGGCAGCTACAGCAGTTTATCATGCTAAAAAATTAGGATATAAAGGAGTTATTGCAGCAACATCTGGAAACTATGGAGCAGCAGTGGCATCTCAAGCAGCAATGCATGGATTAAAGTGTATTATTGTACAAGAATGTTATGATAGTAAAGGAAAGGGACAACCTGAAATTATAGAAAAAGCTAGAAAATGTGAAGCTTATGGAGCAGAAGTTGTACAATTAACAGTGGGACCTGAGTTATTTTATTCGTTTTTATTGATGTTAGAAGAAACAGGATATTTTAATGCTTCATTATATACACCCTTTGGAATAGCAGGAGTAGAAACATTAGGAGCTGAATTAATTGAGCAAATAAAAGAAAAGACTGGAAAAACTCCAGATGTAGTAGTTTGTACTAATGCAGGTGGTGGAAATCTTACAGGTACAGCTAGAGGAATGGAAAAAGTAGGAGCTACCAATGTAAAAGTAGTAGGAGCAAGTGTTAATTTAAAGGGGTTACACATGGCTTCAGATAATGACTTTAATAAAAAGTCATTTACAACAGGACATACAGGATTTGGAATACCATTTACAACTAATCCAGACAGATCAGATGTACCGAGATCTGCAGCAAGACCACTTAGATATATGGATAGATATGTAACTGTAAATCAAGGGGAAGTATTTTATATGACAGAAGCACTAGCTCAATTAGAAGGATTAGAAAGAGGGCCTGCTGGAAATACATCATTAGCAGCGGCATTTTCTATAGCTCAAGAGTTAGATGAGGATCAAATTATTGTAGTACAGGAAACAGAGTATACAGGTGCAGGAAAGCATATTCAACCTCAGCTATCATTTGCTAGGGAAAATGGAATAGAATTAAAATTTGGAAATCCTAAAGATGAAATTCCTGGAAAAAGTATAATCTTACCTGAGCATCCAAAGATGATAAAAGCAGTTGATTTAGACATGGATAAAATTAGAAAATCCTATGTTAAAAATATGATAAAGAAAAAAGGTAGTTCAAATTTTACAGATCAAGAATTAGAGTATATTTCTAAGGAAAGTCGATTAACAGTAGAAGAAATAAAGGCGTTATTAGAAAATAATTAAACTCAATAAAGGAGGTAGAAATTTGAATACAAAAATAATTGGAGTACCTTTAAATTTTGGTGCTAATAGGTGTGGGTTAGAATTTAGTATAGAGAATTTTATAGAAGAATATCCACAATATAAAGATAAAATAGAAAGTTTAGAAGTAGCAAAACAAAAGGAAGAATTTCCTATGAAAGGTGGAAAATATTTAAATACTGTAGCTAAAACTTGTGAAGATGTAGCTGAAAAAGTAAATAAAGTAGTAAAGAATAATGAGTTTCCTATAATATTAGGAGGAGATCATGCAATAGCTATAGGAAGTATAGCAGGAGTATCTAAAGAAAAAGAAATTGGTATTTTATGGATGGATGCTCATGGAGATATGAATACACCTGAAATAAGTGGAACAGGACATATTCATGGAATGCCATTAGCTACTTCTATAGGACATGGTCATTCTAAATTAGTAAACTGTTTTTATGAAGGGGCAAAGGTAAAAAAAGAAAATATAGTTTTATTTGGAACAAGGGATATAGATGAAAAAGAGGAAAAATTAATAAATGAGTTAGGAGTTAAAAATTATACTTGGGATATGATTGCAGAGATGGGATTTGAAAAAGCTTTTGCAGAAGTAAAAGAGTTTTTTAGAAATAAAAATTTACATATAAGTTTTGATCTTGATGGAATTAATCCAAAAGAAATAACAGCAGTAGGAACTCCAGTAATAGGAGGACTTAGTCGTGAAATGGGTAAAACTTTAATAAGTGAGATGATAGATACAGCATCTGTAACTTCTATAGATATTGTAGAATATAATCCGATTTACGAAAAAGAAAAAGAAACAAGTGAATATATTGATGAATTAATAAAACTAATAGAAAATAAGATAAAATAAATATCAAAAAAATTTCTATTAAGGGATAAAGGGGGATATTTTATGAAAGGTTACCTAAAGAGAGAAGATGATTACACTACTAGAAGAGTACATCTTGCAAATTTATCAGATGAAGAATTAAAAGCAAGATTTTGGGAGTTAGCAGAAAAATTGGTAGATCCAATGTTAAATCTAGCTAAAACACATACAACACCTTCAATTGAAAGATCTGTATTATTAAGGATGGGGTTTTCAAGTTTAGAAGCAAAGCCATTAGTAGAAGCAACTATAGATAGAGGATTAATGGGAAAAGGAGCAGGACATTTGGTGTATAGAATTTCAAAAGAAAAAAATATACCTATTAGGCAAGCAGGGTTAGAAATGATAGAAGGGAAACATTGGGATACTCTATTAGAAATTTTTAAGGGAGGTAATAATTAATGAAAAAACTAATACCTACAGAAAAAATGGATATAAGAGAGATCCTAAGTGATTTAGAAAATTATAGACCAAAAAGAAGAGGATGGGTTTGGAGAAATAAAATAGAAAATTTAAAAATGGGTGATTTCACTTATACAAATTGCTCGGAACCATTAAAAAATTCTATTGGAATTCCATCTGCTAAATATTTTGATAATTTAGATCCTCAACCTCAAGAAGTAATAACAACAGAGATAGCATCTGGACGATTTGAAGACGATATTAGAAGGATGAGGATGGCAGCATGGCATGGTGCAGATCATCTTATGGTAATTAGAACAGCAGGACAATCGCATTTTGATGGATTAATAGAAGGAACACCTCAAGGGATTGGAGGAGTACCTATTACAAGGAAACAAGTAAGAGCCCAAAGAAAAGCATGTGATTTAATAGAAGAAGAAGTAGGAAGACCAATTAACTATCACTCATATGTATCAGGAGTAGCAGGACCTGATGTAGCAGTAATGTTTGCTGAAGAAGGGGTAAATGGAGCTCATCAAGATCCACAATATAATGTACTTTATAGAAATATAAATATGGTAAGGACATTTATAGATGCAGCAGAATCAAAAAAAATTATGGGTTGGGCTGAAATGGCACAGATTGATGGAGCACATAATGCCAACGCAACTGCTAGAGATGCTTGGAAAGTTATGCCTGAATTAATGGTTCAGCATGGGCTAAATTCAATATTTTCATATAAATCTGGAATTAAAAAAGAAAATATTTGTCTTTCAACAGTTCCACCTACAGCAGCACCTGCACCATCTATGAAATTTGACCTGCCATATGCAGTAGCACTTAGAGATTTATTTACAGAATATAAGATGAGAGCTCAAATGAATACTAAATATATCACATCTTCATCTAGAGAAGCTACTGTAACCCATGTAATGAATATGATGATTTCTAGACTAACTAGTGCAGATATTCAATCGACTATTACACCTGACGAGGGAAGAAATGTACCATGGCATGTTTATAATATAGAAGCATGTGATACTGCTAAACAAACTTTAGTAGGATTAGATGGATTATTAGATATGGTAGAAATTAAAAAAGATGGGTATTTACCAAAAAAAGTTAGAGAATTAAAGGAAAGAGCTGTTTTATATCTTGAAGAGATGTTAGAAGTAGGAGGGTATTTTGAAGCTGTAGAACAAGGGTTCTTTGTAGATTCAGGATTATATCCAGAAAAAAATGGTGATGGAATTGGAAGAAAAAAAGATGGTGGAGTAGGAGCAGGAAGAGTTTTTGAAAGAGATGCAGATTATATGGCCCCTGTAACTGCCCATTATGGAAATAACAATATAGAACAATATGGAGCAACAAATCCTTCTGACTTAATTGATGGATGTACATTTGAAGATCCAGATAAAATTATCTATATCGATGAATTAGATGAAGTAGATAATGTAAATGTAAGGATGGAAGCAAATGAAGAGTATAGAAATACTTCTAAATTAAAACCTGAAGTAGAGTGGTTAGCAGATGGAACTGTTCAAATTGAATTATTTTTACCAACATCTCAAAGAATAGCAGAATTTGCAGCATTAGAATTTGCTAAAAAAATGAATTTAACTTCACCAGAAGTAATTCATTCAGAAATAATGCATATTAGTGAAGGAACTAGAGTACAAATAAAAGGGAAAGTAGAATTTGATATAGATATCGATTCATTAGTTATTCCACCTGAACCTGAAGTAATGTCTGATGATGAAATAAGAAAATTAGTAGAAAAATATGATCTTAAGATAGTTGCAGGAACTGTAGGAGAAGATGAACATTCTGTAGGACTTCGAGAAGTTATAGACATTAAACATGGTGGAGTAGAGAAATTTGGAATGGAAGTTGAGTATTTAGGAACTTCTGTACCTTGTGAGAAATTAATAGATGCAGCTATTGAATTAGATGCAGATGTAGTATTAGCTTCTACAATAATATCTCATGATGATATCCATTATAAAAATATGAAGAAATTACATGATTTAGCAGTGGAAAAAGGTGTAAGGGATAAACTTATTATCTGTGCTGGTGGAACTCAAGTAAGTCCAGAAATTGCTAGAAAAAATGGAATGGATGAAGGTTTTTCAAAAAATGATAGAGGAGTTCATGTTGCTTCATATTTAGTGAAAAGAAAAGCTGAAATGATGGGAGAATAGACCTTTGAATATCTAAAAGACAGAGGTTAGGAGGAAAAAGTTATGAAAATAGATGCTTTAGTAGCAGAAGTTGGAAGTACTACTACAGTTATAAATGCTTTTTCAGGATTAGAAAGTAAAAATCCTAAATTTATAGGTCAAGGGCAAGCTCCTACTACAGTTGTAGAAGGTGATGTAAATATAGGATTATTAGAGGCTATTAATGATTTAGAAAAGAAACTAGGAATTTCAAATATTAAATATGATAATTTCTTTGCTACTAGTAGTGCAGCAGGGGGGTTAAAGATGACAGTCCATGGTCTTGTTTATGACATGACAGCAAAGGCAGCTAAAGAAGCTGCCCTTGGGGCTGGAGCTAATATAAAAATGGTTACATCAGGTAAACTTCGAAGGACAGATATAAAAAAAATAGAAGAGATAAAACCTAATATTATCCTACTTGCAGGTGGGGTGGATTATGGAGAACAAGATACTGCTATTTATAATGCTGAAATTTTAGCAAAATTAAAATTAGAAGTTCCTGTTGTTTATGCTGGAAATATTCAAAATCATGAAGAGATAAAACTAATATTTGAAGAAAATAACAGATTACATCTTTTAAAAATAGTAGAAAATGTATATCCAAAGGTAGATGTACTCAATGTAGAACCTGTAAGAGCTGTAATACAAGATGTTTTCGAAGAACATATAATCCATGCACCAGGGATGGAAAAAATCAGGGAGTTAGTAACTGATTTTATAGTGCCAACACCTGGAGCAGTTATGGAAGCTTCTAAAGTTTTAAAAGAAGAAATAGGGGATTTGGTAACAATTGATGTAGGAGGAGCTACAACTGATATTCATTCTGTAACTGATGGTCGGGAAGAAGTAACGAATATATTAATATCACCAGAGCCTAGTGCTAAAAGGACTGTAGAGGGAGATCTAGGAGTATATGTAAATATTAAAAATATAGTTGAATTAGTAGGAAAAAAATTTCTATCTAAAGAATTAGACATCTCTGAAGAAAAATTAGAAGAAATATTGTTAGAATTTCCACCAATTCCTAAAAAATCAGATGAAATAAAAATTGTAGAAAAATTAACTGAAAAAGCAGTTATAACTTCTATTCATAGGCATGCTGGAGGTTTTAGACATTTATTTGGAGAAGTGAAAAAAACTTTAGCAGAAGGAAAAGATCTTACAGGAATAAGGTGGATTATAGGAACTGGTGGAGCATTAACAAGATTACCAAATAGAGTTGAAATCTTAAAGAAAATATCTTTAAGCAATAAAGGGGATAAACTCCTACCAAATAAAGAAGCTAAAATACTAATAGATAACCATTATATTATGGCATCTTTAGGAGTGCTATCTAAATATAATAAAGAGTCAGCAATTAGATTGTTGAAAAAAAGTTTAAAAATAGAGGGG